>CAYMDI010000024.1:0-16306 GCA_964389165.1 uncultured Eubacteriales bacterium
GGTCCTCCTCTCCCATGCCCATATCGACCATAGCGGCCGCATCCCCCTCCTTTATGGCAGGGGATATCAGGGGCTGGTCTACTGCACCCATGCCACCCTGGAGCTGGCGGAAGTGATGCTCATGGACAGCGGCTCCATCCAGGAGAAGGATGCCCAGTGGACCGGGAAGAAGGCCCAGCGCCGGGGTCAGCCTCTGCCTGTACCCCTCTATACTCAGCGAGAGGCGGAAGCCTGCCTGGAAAGCTTCGTACCCCTGGATTATGGGGAACTCCGGGAAATCCTGCCAGGGATCCGGGTCCGCTTTCAGGATGCCGGCCATCTCCTGGGTTCCGCCATGACAGAAGTCTGGCTGGAGGAGGAAGGGGATGAGCCTCTGAAGCTTGTCTATTCCGGGGATGTGGGGACCCGGGATAAGGTCCTGGTGGAAGATCCAACCCCTATCCGGGAAGCAGATGCCCTGATTCTGGAGGCCACTTACGGAGACCGGATCCATCCCTCCAAGGAAGAGAGCCTGGCCGCCCTCCTGGAAATCATCAGGGAGACGGGAGCGCGGGGAGGCAATATCCTCATCCCCTCCTTTGCCATGGGCCGGACCCAGGAGCTGGTCCATGCCCTGGACCGCTTCTTCCAGACCCCGGAAGGGGCGCCCCTGGCTCATATGCCAGTTTATGTCGATAGCCCCCTGGCCAGCCGGATCACGGAGATCTTCCGCAGAAACCGCCGTTATCTGGATCAGGATGCCCGGGATGAGTCCAGCTTCCTGGCCTTTGGAAACCTGCGCTTCACCAGAAGCGCAGAGGAATCCAAGGCCCTGAACCGGGATCCTGTTCCCAAAGTGATTATCGCCTCGGGAGGGATGTGCCAGTCCGGGCGGATCCTCCATCATCTGAAACACAACCTCTGGCGCCAGGAATCCAGCCTGGTCTTTGTAGGCTATCAGGGGGAAGGGACCTTGGGCCGGGAGATCCAGGATGGCGCTACCCATGTCCGGGTGCTGGAAGAAGATCTGGCGGTGCGCTGCCAGGTCCATTCCCTCCAGGGCTTTTCCGGCCATGGGGACCAGGAGGATCTCCTGGCCTGGCTGGCCGGCTTCCAGCCAGCCCCTGGGGAGGTTTACCTGGTCCATGGGGAAGAGGGGGCCAAGGAGGCTCTGGGCCAGCTGGCCGCAGAGCGTCTGGGAATTTCCCCCAGGGTCATCTGGGAGCCTGGTACCGTAACACTGAAGAAAAGGGAAAAAGAGGGAGAGGGATAATATGGGTAGAATCGAAGACGCAATCGCCATGGAAGAGGCAGGGGCCGCCTATTACAGGGAGATGGCCGGGCTTCATCCGGGGAGGGCCCTGGCCTTTGCCGCAGCCCATATGGCAGAGGATGAGGAAAACCATGCCCGGATCCTCCGGGCCTATGCAGCAGGGAAGGGCTTCACTCCAGAAGAGGAAGGAGCTTCTCCCGGGATTTTTGCCGGACTGGATCCAGGGGAGGATGCCAGAGAAGAGCAGCTGGATTTCTATGCGTTGGCCCTGGAGCGGGAGGAAGAGAGCATCCGCCATTATGAGGCCATGGAGGCAGAAGGCAGCGATCCGGCTATGATCCGCTTTCTCATCAGTCAGGAACAGCAGCACAAAGCCATTCTGCAAGAGCTCCTTACCCTCCTGACCCGGCCCAGAGACTGGGTAGAGGATGCGGAATTCGGCAACAGGGAAGAATATTAGGCATAAAAAAGAAGGCATTCCATCAGGAATGCCTTCTTTCTGCCGTTGGTCGGGGCGGAGGGATTTGAACCCCCGACCCTCTGGACCCCATCCAGATACGCTACCAAGCTGCGCTACGCCCCGTTTCCACCAAACATCAATATTATATCTCCCGGAGGGTAGGCTGTCAAGGCAGAGAAGGGAAGAAAAGATGGGCAAAGCCCTGACCTCTGTGATATGATAGGGAAAAAACAGGGGGTTGGAAAATGGGCAAAAAAGGCTGGCTGAGATTCTGGGGGATCTTCCTCCTGGTGGGAGCCCCGGCGCTGACAGCACTGGCCAAGGCCCCGGACAATGACCTCTGGTTCCTTCTGGCACACGGGCGTTATGTCCTGAGCCAGGGCTTTCCTCAGCTGGAACCCTTCAGCATCCATCAGGGTCTGGACTTCGTGATGCAGCAATGGCTCTCCGGAGTCCTTTTCCAGCTCATTCATGAAGGAGCTGGGCTCCTGGGCCTGGCCCTTCTGGCGGCCTTCAGCGCCGCCCTCAGCGCCTGGCTCTTCTACAGGCTGGCCATGGGAGCTTCAAAAGGGGATTTTCCCCTGTCCCTTCTCCTCACCCTCCTCTTTTCCAGGATGATTTCCCCAGTGATGGTGACCAGGCCCTATCTCTTTACGGTGCCCATCCTTCTCTTCCTTCTTCTCTGCCTGGAGAACTGGGTCAGCAAGGGGCGCTGGCAGTCCTTGGCTCCCCTTCCCCTTCTCTCCCTGCTCTTGGTTAATCTTCAAGCATCTATGTGGCCACTCCTCCTGATCTTCACCCTGCCCTACCTGGCAGAGCAGATCCTGCCCCCCCGGCTGGGACCCTTCCGCAGGGGCAGGAAGGATCCCCTGCCCCTGCTTCTCTCCCTGCTTCTGATGGTCCTGGCAGGGCTGGCCAATCCCTATGGCCTGGAAAGCATGTTTTATCTTCCGGCCTCCTACGGCCTTCCGGGTCTGGATCAGATCCAGGAGATGAGCCCCCCCATTATCCGCCATGCCTTTGGGGCTCTGACCCTTCTGGCCCTTCCGGCTCTGGCCTTCCTCTATGGCCGTAAGGCCAGGGAGGGATTCCCCTGGCGCTATGCCTTCCTCACCCTGGGGACCGGCTTCCTGGCCCTGGCCAATCTCCGGGGCATTGCCTTCCTGGCAGTGGGAGGGCTTTTTCCTGCGGCCTTCCTCCTGGGCCAGGAAGGGATGGAGAAGTCCTGGCAGAGGCTCCTCACTGAGAAGCAGCAGATCAGACTGCCCCTTGTATTCCCCCTGTTCGCAGCAGCTCTTCTGGCTCTCTTTGCCGGGGGGGTCCTGACAGGGGATGGGCCTTTGGGCCGGAACATCCCCGCCGATCCCGGCCTCTCAGCCATTGTGGAAGCGCTGGGAAAGGAAGAGGGGAAAGAGAGCTTCCGGGTCTATACGGGCTTCTGGGAAGGGAGCCTGGCCCTGTATCATGGGCTTCCCGTCTATCTGGATCCCCGGGCTGAGGTGTATTTCAAAGCCCGGAATGGCAAGAAGGACATCTTCCGGGAATACCTCTCTTTGCGCACCGGGGTCCTTTCCGGGGAGAGCTTCCTGGGGGAGTACCATTTCAGCCATCTTATCATTAAGAAAGGGGAGCTCCTTCAAAGGGACCTGGAGGAGGATTCTTGCTATGTTCTGGTCCGGAAAGAGGGAGACTACAGCCTGTATGAGGCCGTGGGGCTATAAGAGGAAAAGAAAGGGAGAGGTATGGCCTCTCCCTTCTGATTTGCCTGCTATTGCTGAAGCTTCCCTTCTGCCCCTCGGTCCCGGAAGTGCAGGGCCCCTTGGTGAAGCTCTCCGTAGAGATCCGCCCCCTCCTGGAAATCCCCGGCAATCAGGCCCCGGGCCAGGGGGTTTTCCACCTGATGCTGGAGGTAGCGGCGCAGGGGCCGGGCCCCGTAGAGGGGGTCATAGCCCCCCTGGGCCAGGAAGTCCACAGCCTCCTGGGAAAGGGCCAGGGTGATCCCCTGCTCCCGGAGCCGCTCTTCCAGCTCAGCCAGAAGGAGATGGACGATGCTGCCGATCTCCTGACGGGAAAGAGGCCGGAAGAGGATGATCTCATCCAGGCGGTTGAGAAACTCAGGACGGAAGGAGCGGGAGAGTTCCTCCATCACCTGGCTGCGGTGGGCCGGGCTGATCTCCCCTTCCTCCCTGATCCCTTCCAGAAGGTATCCCGACCCGATATTGCTTGTCATGATGATGATGGTGTTCTTGAAGTCCACGGTGCGCCCCTGGGAATCCGTAATGCGACCGTCATCCAGAACCTGAAGGAGGATGTGGAAGACATCGGGGTGCGCCTTCTCGATCTCATCGAAAAGGAGGACGCAGTAGGGGTGGCGCCGCACCGCTTCTGTGAGCTGGCCTCCCTCTTCATAGCCTACATATCCCGGAGGGGCGCCCACCAGGCGGGAGACCGCATGCTTCTCCATATATTCGCTCATATCGATCCGCACCATGTTCTCCTGGGAATCGAAGAGGGAAAGGGCCAGGGTTTTAGCCAGTTCTGTCTTCCCCACTCCGGTGGGGCCCAGGAAGAGAAAGGAGCCGATGGGCCGTCTGGGGTCCTTGATTCCCGCCCGGGCCCGGAGGATGGCGTCGCTGACGCTGTCCACTGCCTCCTCCTGGCCGATGACCCGCTCATGAAGGACCTGGGAAAGGCGCAGGAGCTTCTCCCGCTCTCCTTCCATGAGGCGGGTCAGGGGGATGCCCGTCCACTGGCTGATGATCCGGGCAATTTCCTCTTCCACCACCTCTTCCCGGAGGAGGGACTCCCCGTCCTTCCCATCCCGGATCCCTTCCTCTGCTTCATGGAGGCGCTTTTCCAGTTCCGGGAGCTTCCCGTATTTCAGCTCTGCCGCCCGGTTCAGATCGTATTCCCGCTCTGCCTTGGCGATTTCCTGATGAAGAGCCTCCAGCTCTTCCCGGAGGCGGCCCACCTGGCCGATAGCCTTCTTCTCATTCTCCCAGCGGGCTTTCATCAGGGTCATCTTCTCCTTCAGGTCCCGAAGCTCTTCCCGTATGTTCTCCAGGCGCTTCTTGCTGGCCGCATCCTTTTCCTTCCGCAGGGCTGCTTCCTCGATCTCCAGCTGCATCACCCGTCTGGAGACTTCATCCAGCTCTGCAGGCATGGAGTCGATTTCCGTGCGGATCAGGGCGCAGGCCTCATCCACCAGGTCGATGGCCTTGTCCGGGAGGAAGCGGTCGCTGATATACCTGTGGGAGAGGACCGCTGCAGATACAAGGGCGTTATCGTGGATCCGAACCCCATGATAAACCTCAAAGCGTTCCTTGAGGCCCCGGAGGATGGAGATGGTATCCTCCACCGTGGGCTCCTCCACCATAACAGGCTGGAAGCGCCGCTCCAGGGCGCTGTCCTTTTCAATGTATTTCCGGTATTCGTCCAGGGTGGTGGCCCCGATGCAATGAAGCTCCCCCCTGGCCAGGAGGGGCTTCAGGAGGTTCCCGGCATCCATGGAGCCCTCTGCTTTCCCGGCCCCGACGATATTGTGGATCTCATCGATAAAGAGGAGGATCTCCCCCTGGCTTTTCTTCACTTCCTGGAGGACGGCTTTCAGGCGCTCTTCAAACTCCCCCCTGTATTTGGCGCCGGCCACCAGGGCTCCCATATCCAGGGAGAAGATCTTCTTATCCTTCAGGCCTTCCGGCACATCCCCCCGGACGATGCGGTGAGCCAGGCCTTCCACGATGGCGGTCTTCCCTACCCCGGGCTCCCCGATCAGCACCGGGTTGTTCTTGGTCTTCCGGGAGAGGATCCGCACCACATGGCGGATTTCCCCGTCCCGGCCGATGACTGGGTCCAGCTTGTTCTTCCGGGCCTCGGCCACAAGCTCCACCCCGTATTTGGACAGGGCCTCATAGGTCGCTTCAGGGGTGTCCGTGGTCACCCGCTGGTTTCCCCGGACCAGGCTCAGGGCTTGCAGGAAGCCCTCCCGGGTAATCCCCAGAAGGCCCAGGACCTTCCCCAGGGACTCTCCTTTGGAGACTTCCAGAATGCCCAGGAAGAGGTGTTCCACGGAAATGTAGTCATCCATCATCCCCCGGGCTTCCTGATCCGCCTTTTCCAGAGCCTGGGAGAGGAGTCTGGACAGGCCGGGACCTGCAGCCCCTCCGCTGATCCGGGGGCCTTTGGCCGCCAGGGAGGAAGCCTCCCTGTCCAGAGCCCCGGGATCCTTCTCCATCTGGGTCAGGATCCGGGGCAGAAGGCCCCCTTCCTGCTCCAGCAAGGCTACAGTAAGGTGTTCCGGACGGATCTCCGGATTCTGGAAGCGCCTGGCCAGACCTTCCGCCTGAGCCAGGGCTTCCTGGGATTTCTGGGTGAATCTGCTGCTATCCATCATCTGCCTCCTTTGCAGTCTTATTCTCTTCTCATTATATCACCGGAACACAGGGTGGGGAATATTTCAGGGCTTTCCACAACTGGGTGAAAATGGTAAAATATGTTCCATATGAGAGAAAAGGGAGGGGAATCAGTGTGAGAAAACGGGTGATGCTGGTCTTCGGCACCCGGCCGGAGGCCATTAAGATGGGACCTTTGGTCCGGGTCCTGAAGGAAAGGGATGAGGATTTTGAGACCATGGTCTGCGTCACCGGACAGCACAGGGAGATGCTGGATCAGGTCCTCCAGGCCTTCGGGGTTGTTCCGGATTTCGATCTTTCCGTGATGGAGGAGGGGCAGACCCTTTTCGATGTCACAGCCAGGATCCTGTCGGGGATGCGCAAGGTCTTCCTTAAGGCCCGGCCTGAGGTGGTCCTGGTCCATGGGGACACCACCACCACCTTTGCCACCGCCCTGGCCGCCTATTATCTCCAGATTCCCGTGGGCCATGTGGAAGCAGGGCTTCGCACAGGGGATATCTACTCCCCCTTTCCTGAGGAATTCAACCGCCAGGGGGTTGGCCTCATTGCCGCCTGGCATTTCGCCCCCACCCCCCGGGCCAGAGAGAACCTGCTCCGGGAGGGAAAGGATCCCGGACACATCTTTGTCACAGGGAATACAGCGATTGATGCCCTCCAGAGCACGGTACGCAAAGACTATGAGCATGAGATCCTGGACTGGGCCCGGGGCCACCGCCTGATTCTCATCACCGCCCACCGCCGGGAGAATCTGGGAGAGCCCATGGCTGAAATGTTCCGGGCGATCCGCCGGGTCCTGGAGGAGTTTCCGGATGTCCGGGCAGTCTATCCCCTCCATAAGAATCCCCAGGTCAGGGCCATTGCCCATGAGATCTTTGGGGAAATGCCTGGACTCCTGTTCACAGAGCCCCTGGAGGTTCTGGATTTCCACAACATCCTCAGCCGTTCCTATCTGGTCCTGACAGACAGCGGAGGGATTCAGGAGGAAGCCCCCTCCCTGGGGATTCCCGTTCTGGTCATGCGGGAGGTCACAGAGAGGCCGGAAGGGGTGGAGGCGGGAACCCTGCGTCTGGTGGGCCGGGATCAGGAACGGATCTATCAGGCTTTCCGGGAGCTTCTCACAGATGAAAGAGCCTACCAGGCCATGAGCCATGCCAGCAATCCCTACGGGGATGGGAAAGCATCCCGGCGCATTGCTGAAATCCTGAAGAAGCCTTGACAGAACCCTGTTACAGGGCATAAGATATCCTGAGTACAGCCGCAGCTTTGATGGTTTCTATATCAAACCATCCCTGCGGCTTTCATTTTCCCGGAAGGCAGGGGATAGAAAGGAAGGATGATGGATATGACAGAGGAAAAAAAGACAGAGGGGCGGTGGAAGCTCCCTGGCGAAGCGGCCTATCTCCTGGGAATCCCCCTGCTTGCTCTGGGGGTCCTTTTCATGGTGAAGGCAGATTTCGGGGTCTCTATGGTGGTGGCCCCGGCCTATCTGGTCCATCTCCGCTTCCCGGTCCTCACCTTCGGCATGGCGGAGTACCTCATCCAGGCCCTTCTTCTCCTGAGCCTGGCTGTGATCCGCAGGGGCTTTTCCAAAGCCTGGCTCTTCTCCTTCATTACGGCCCTGTATTATGCCCTGGTCCTGGACGGTCTGAGCTTCCTGATCATTCCGCAGCCTGCAGGGCTCCTGGCCTGGCGGATTGCCTATTTCCTCTTGGGAACCCTTATCGCCTCCCTGGGCATCGCCCTCCTCTTCCGGACGGATATCCCCCTTCTGGTCTATGAGCTCTTTGTGAAGGAGATGGCCGGGGTTCTGGGGCTGGCCGTCCATCGCTTCAAGTTCCTCTACGATATGAGCAGCCTCACCCTGGCCGCCCTCCTCACCTTCCTCTTCTTTGGAGAAATCCGGGGCATCGGCTGGGGCACCCTGGCGGCTGCCCTGGGGAACGGCTGGATTATCGGGGGGCTGGGGAGCCTTCTGGACAGGAGATTTAAGATCCTTCCCTCCCGGCTACTGCCTGAATTCTTCCGGGAAAAGCCTTGACTCTCCCCTTAGGGCACCCCCTATACTGAGAGCAGGAAAGGAGGCTGGAAGATGGAATACACAGTGAGCCGGCTGGCCCGGATGGCCGGGGTTACGCCGAAGACCTTGAGGCATTACCAGGAGGTGGGGCTGCTCCAGCCCTGCCGGATCACGGCTAAGGGTTATCGGATCTACGGGAGCAAGGAAGCGGACCGCCTGCAGCAGATCCTCCTCTATCGCACCATGGGCCTGTCCCTGGCTGAGATCCGGGAGATTCTGGAGGCAGCAGGCTTTTCCCCCCTTGAGGCCTTGAAAGAGCACCGGCGGCGCATTGAGAAGGAACAGGAACGGCTGGGGCTGCTCCTGGCTACAGTGGAAGAGAGCATTGCCAGCCTGGAAGGAGGAAAAAGGATGAAAGACGAAGAGAAGTTCGCCGGCTTGAAGGAAGAGCAGATCCAAGAGAACAGGGAGAAATATGGCGAAGAAGTCCGGGAGAAGTATGGGGAGGAAGCCCTGGCCGCATCGGAAGAGAAGCTCCGGGGCATGACAAGGGAGGCTTTTCAGAAAGGGGAGGCCCTGGGGCAGGAGATTCTCTCCAAGCTGAAGGAAGCTGTGGAGGTCGGAGATCCGGAGGGTCCCCTGGCAGAGGAGCTCTGCCGCCTCCACAAGGAGTGGCTGATGCTCTATTGGGGCAGCTATTCCAAGGAAGCCCACAAGGGCCTGGGGGAGATGTACGTGGCAGACCCTCGCTTCCAGGCCTATTATGATAAGGCTGTCCCGGGAGGGGCTGCCTTCCTCCGGGATGCCCTGAACAGCTATCTCTCCTGATCCCATAAAGCCCCCCTTGCGGGGGCTTTTCCTTGTGTGGGGGAGGAAGGGGATGTGGTATACTGAAGGCAAAAGAGGCAAAGGGGGGCTGATCATGAAATGGAAGCATCGGATTCTGCTGGCCGGGATCTTCCTCCTCCTTCCCGGCTGTGCCGGGCAGGATGGGGCAGTGGAGCCGGGGATTGCCAGGGATGAGGCCATCGTCCAGGAAGGAGAGGGAGGAAACGCCCTTCCTGCAGATGTCCTCTTCCAGGAGAAGCTCCTTCTTCACAGGGGCTATCTCCAGCTCTATACAGCAGACTATGAGGAGGCGGAAGATGAGATCCTGGCTGTGGCTGAAGGTTATGGAGGCTTCCTCCAGGAGTCCTCTGTCCGCTATGGGGACCCTGGAGACCGGCCCTCGGGGACCTATCTCCTGCGAATTCCGGGGGAGGGCTTCCAGGATGCCATGGCGGAGCTTTCCAAGGCCGGGACCCTGGCCGGAAGCAGCCAGAGCGTAGAGAACATAACGGCTTCCTATGAGGATACAGAGGGCCGTCTGGAAGCTCTGGAAATCCAGGAGGAGCAGCTGAAGGGTTATCTCCGGGCAGCTGGGAGCATTGAAGAGCTCCTGGCTGTAGAGAAAGAACTGGCCCGGATCCGTACGGAAATGGACCAGGCTCTTTCCCAGCTGAAGAACTGGGACCGGGAGCTGGCCTTTGCCACCATCCAGGTGAGCCTCACGGAAGATCCTCTGGGGGCCTCGGTAATCAGCTCCCCCCTGGGGCGGCTGCCTGAGGAAAGCAGGGAGGCCTTTATCGCCTCTGTGAATTTCCTTCTGAACGGGGGGAGCTTCCTGGTGGTCACCCTTTTCCGCCTGCTGCCTTTTACCCTCCCTGCTGCATTGGGGGTAGGGATCTGGCAGGGCTGGAAGAGATGGAAGAAGAAGGGAGAAAGACCGGTGAAGGACCGGAAAGAATAAGGATTGCAGAAAGGCAGGCCATAGGGCCTGCCTTCTTTTCCCCCATTCTGTCCTTAAAAAATGATTGCAAACTGTATATTTTTATAGTGTCAAAAAAGCCTATACTGGGAATTGCAGCATCAGATGAAAGGAGGAAGACCCTTGAAACGAACCCTGGTAATGAGTCCCGGCCCTACGTCCATCCATCCTGAGGTGCGCCGGGCCATGGCCCGGAAGGCCACCAATCCCGACCTGGATCCGGCCTTCTTCGATTTTGCCGCAGGTCTGGCAGAGGATTTCAGGAAGCTCTTCGCTACGGAAGGGGAAGTCTTCCTCCTTGGAGGAGAAGGGATCCTTGGCCTGGAAGCGGCGGTTCTGTCCTTTGTGAAGCCTGGGGACCGGGTCCTCTGTCTGAGCAATGGCCTCTACGGAAGGGGCTTCGGGGACTTTGTAGAAATGGCCGGAGGGCGTCCTGTGTATTTTGAAGGGGATCCCCGGCGGGGGCTGGATCCCCAGGCCCTGGCGGCTTTTCTGGAGGCGGATGAGGATTTCCAGGTGGCTACCATGGTCCACTGTGAGACTCCTTCCGGCATCACCAATCCCATCCGGGAGCTGAGCTCCCTTCTCAAGAAGCGGGGGATCTTCACCATTACGGACAGTGTCAGCGCCCTGGGGGGAGAAGAGCTGGAGCAGGACGCCTGGGGTCTGGATGTGGTACTGGGTGGCTCCCAGAAGTGCCTCTCCGCACCTCCGGGAATCTCTATGGTTTCCCTGAGTCAGGAGGCCCTTCAGGTTCTGGCGGAGCGCAGGGAGCCTATCCCCTCCTATTATGCCAATCTCAGGCTCTGGCTGGGCTGGCGCCAGCGCCAGGAGTTCCCCTATACCCAGCCAGACAGCCTCCTCTTCGCCCTTCGGGCTGCCCTGGACCGCCTCCAGGGACAGGCGGAACCGGTTCAGCGCCACAGGGTTCTGGCTGAAGGGGTGCGCCAGGCCCTTCGTATGGGAGGGCTGGAGCTGTATCCCCGGTCAGCCTGGGCCAATACTGTCACTACCTTCCTCCTTCCAGTGAATGTCTCGGGAACAGACCTGCAGCAGCGCCTCCTCCAGGAGGAAGGCCTCCTTCTGGGAGGGGGCTGGGGAGAGCTCCGGGACAGGGTCCTGCGCATCGGCCATATGGGAGAGAATGCAGGAAGGAAGCCCCTGATCAAAGCCTTCCGGGCCATGGACCGCATCCTCCCCCGGCAGGGAGTCCCCCTCCAGGGCTCTCTGGAAGGTCATTTTACAGATGCTTTAAGAAAGAAAGGAGACATCCGACTATGAGCAAGAACCATACAAGCGTGAAAATCCGGGACCTGGCCCTGGGAGGCATCCTCACAGCCCTGGTCTTTATCGGCACCTATTTCATTCAGATCCGCCTGCCCATTTCCGTGAATGGCGGGCTGGTGCACCTGGGGAATGTGGTCCTCTTCACTGCCGCCATCCTCTATGGACCCCGCCAGGGGGCTGTGGCGGGGGCCTTCGGCATGGGCCTTTTCGACATCCTCTCCGGCTGGGGGGCCTGGGCCCCCTTCACCTTCCTGATCCGGGGCGGGATGGGCTATGTCATCGGGAGGGTGAGCCATAGCGGAGACCGGGAAGGGAAAAACCCGCTCTGGAACCTCCTGGGGATCCTTGGGGGGACGGCCCTGATGATTCCAGGATACTATATCGCTGAGGGGCTTCTCTACGGGAACTGGCTGGCCCCGGCCACCTCCATTCCCGGAAACCTCACCCAGCTGGCCTTTGGCCTGACGGCTCTGGCCCTGGCGCCTGTTCTGGAACGGGCCGGGGTGCAGGCCCTGGGGCGGCGGACAGCCTGACAGAATCCGGCAGGGGGATACCCTGCCGGCTTTTTATGCTATACTGAGGGAAAAAGGGAAGGAGAACCCCATGGAAAAGGGCAAGAAAAACCCCCTGGTGCTGCTGGATCCCTGGCTGGCCCCTTATGAAGGGGAACTGGAGGCACGGGAAGCCAGGCTGGAGGCCTGGAAGGCTGCCCATATTCCGCAGGGCGTGAGCCTCCGGGACTTCGCCAACGGACACCAGTACTTCGGCTTCCAGCGGGAAGGGCAGGAGCGGGTCTACAGGGAATGGGCCCCTGGGGCCAGCTCGCTGTTTCTGATCGGGGACTTCAACAGCTGGAATCCCCATAGCCATCCCCTGCGCTCTTTGGGCCGAGGGGTCTTTGAAATCCGCCTGCCCCTGTCCCAGCTTCCCCATGGCAGCCTCCTGAAGGTCCGGGTGGAGAGTGAGAGAGGGTCCCAGGACCGGATCCCCTTGTATATCCGCCGGGTGGTCCAGGATCCCCTGACCCTGGATTTCCGTGGACAGCTCTGGGATCCTCCCCAGCCCTATGCCTTCAGACATAAGAATCCCATCCTCCCTCCAGGTCAGGGTCCCCTGATCTATGAGGCCCACCCCGGCATGGCCCTGGAGGCAGAGCGGGTGGGGACCTGGAAGGAATTCGGGGAGGAAGTCCTGCCCAGGATCAAAAAGCTGGGCTACAATGTGCTGCAGCTGATGGCGGTGATGGAGCACCCATACTATGGCTCCTTCGGCTATCATGTGTCCAGCTTCTTTGCAGCCTCCTCCCGCTTCGGTACTCCGGAGGATCTGAAGGAACTGGTGGATAAGGCTCATGGAATGGGAATCCTGGTTCTGATGGACCTGGTCCATTCCCATAGCGTGAAGAATCAGGGGGAAGGGATTTCCTTCTTTGACGGCACCCAGGAGCAGTTCTTCCGGGAAGGGGCCCAAGGGGAGCATCCCGCCTGGGATTCCATGCTCTTCAATTACGGGAAGGGAGAGGTCTCCCATTTCCTCCTGTCCTCCCTGAAGTATTTCCTGGAGGAATTCCACTTTGACGGCTTCCGCTTTGATGGGGTCACTTCCATGCTTTATCGGGATCATGGCCTGGGGGTCTCCTTTGACAGTTATGACAAGTATTTCGGGGATAATCTGGATCGGGAAGCCCTGATCTATCTCCAGTGCGCCACCTCCCTGGTCCGGGAGATCCGCCCTGAGGCCCTGCTGGTGGCAGAGGAGATGAGCGGTCTCCCCGGGGTCTGCCGGCCTGTGGCAGAAGGGGGGCTGGGCTTCGGCTACCGCCTGGCCATGGGCATCCCGGATTTCTGGGTACGGACCCTGAAGCGCCAGGATCAGGACTGGAACCTGGAAGAGATGGCCCATGCCCTTACCACCGCCCGTCCCGGAGAGAAGCAGATCACCTATGTGGAATCCCATGACCAGGCCCTGGTGGGAGACAAGACTTTCATCTTCCGTCTGGCAGATCAGGAGATGTACTGGCATATGGGAAAAGGGGAGGACCACCCCCTGATCCACAGGGCCCTGTCCCTGCACAAAATGGCCCGGCTTATTACGGCGACCATGGGAGGGGAAGGCTATCTGAACTTCATGGGGAATGAATTCGGCCATCCGGAGTGGGTGGACTTCCCCCGGGAAGGCAATGGCTGGAGCCACGCCTACTGCCGCCGCCAGTGGCACCTGGCAGATGATCCCGGGCTGCGCTATGGGGGGCTCCAGGCCTTCGATCAGGCCATGGTCGCCCTGATCCGGGAAGGGGGCTTCCACAGCCTGCCCCCCGGAGAGGTCCTCTGGACAGACAGGGAAAGGCTGATCCTGGCCTATCGCCGGGGAGGCTATCTCTTCGCCTTTAATTTCCATCCCTTCCATTCCTATCCCGGACTCTCCATCCCTACCCATGAGGAGGGGCTCTGGGAAGTGGTCCTGGATACGGACAGGGAAGCCTTTGAAGGACAGGGGCGGATTGCAGGAGATGCATCCTATGGGGCAGGCCCTCTGCCGGGGCTGGAGCCCTACCGTGGCCTGCAGCTTTACCTTCCGGCCCGGACTGCTATGGTCCTGAAAAAGGCTGGGATGGGAGATAAGGGAAACTGATGGGCTGAAAACAAAGCTTATATATGAAATGAGAAGGGGGCCCTGGCGTTGCGCCAGGGTCCTCTTCTGCCTTCTATGCCTTCCTCCCCCTGCCTCCATAGTGGCAGGGAATATGGGGTTTTCCCCCTGAAACCTGCTCCAAGACTATGATAAAAAAATTAAATAGTATAAACTTTTTCATCAGAATATCTTGTATTCCGTATTTCATGGAATATAATAGGGTTATAGCAGGTGAGATGGAAGTCCCTGCAGAGAAAGGAGGGTTCAAGATGCCTGAAGAGTTCAAGCCAGGTTGTCAGAGACCGCCAATTAAAAAAACAGCCGCTCCGGTCCAGGAGGCCGCAGCCGCAATGGAAACAGGAAAGGAGAGTGCTTCTATGATCAAAGTCGGAAAACCGGCTCCGGATTTCACAGCCGCAGCCTATGTACAAGGAAAATTTGCAAACGTAAGCCTTTCAGAATATAAGGGGAAATGGGTGCTGTTATGCTTCTACCCCGGTGACTTCACCTTCGTCTGAGCAACTGAAGTGTCAGCAGTTGCTGCCAAAAACAAAGAATTCGAAGATCTTGGAGTACAGGTCCTTTCTGTGAGCGTGGACAGCGTCTTCGTCCATAAGATGTGGAATGATCATGAGCTTTCCAAAATGGTAGAGGGAGGGATTCCCTTCCCCATGCTCTCCGACCAGGATGGAAGCATCGGCAAAGCGTATGGAATCTATGACGAGGATGGCGGTGTTGAGACCCGGGGCCGTTTCATCATCGATCCCGACGGGATCATTCAGGGCTTTGAGGTCCTGACCCCTCCTGTAGGCCGGAACGTTGCAGAAAGCATCCGCCAGGTCAAGGCCTTCCAGCTGGTACGGGAATCCAAGGGCACGGAAGCCACTCCTTCCGGATGGAAGCCTGGGAAGAAGACCCTGAAGCCAGGTCCGGATCTGGTAGGCAATGTCTGGAAAGAATGGAAGGTCAGCGAGGCCTTCGAGGAAGAATAGAGCAGGAAACATACAGCCGGGGAGGCCTCTTGCAAAGAGGCTTCCCTTTTTTATCCGTCCATTGCGTGATATAATGGGGGAAATATAGCCTAAAGGAGCAGCAATGGCAACATACGAAGAATATCTGTACATCGATTATGAGAATGTCCAGGATGTGAATGTAGACCTGATCAAGAAGACCATGAAGGTCATGGTTATCGTAGGGGACAATCAGAGCAAGATTCCAATCGACCTGATTGTGAAGACCCAGCCCTTCGGGGAAGGGGTGGAGTGGCTCCGGGTTTCCGGAAAGGGCCGGAATGCTCTGGACTTCTTCATCGCTTTCTTCCTGGGACGGGATGTGGCAGCCCACGGAGGGAAGAACTTTATTATCTATTCCAAGGATACAGGCTATGATCCCCTGATCACCTTTCTGAAGAAGCAGGGGGTGAAAGCCCGGCGCATCGTGAGCTTCCAGGAGCTTTCCGACAAGGACAGCATCAAGATGGACGAAGGGGCTATCCGCAAAGTCCGGGACAACCTCCGGAAGATGGCAGCCAACAAGCGGCCGAAAAAGCGGGCCAGCCTCACCTCTCATGTCACAGGGCTCCTGGTAGGACGGTCTAAGGAGGATGTCGCCGGGATCCTGGAAGACCTTTTCATCAAGAAAATCGTCTATGAGGAAAACGGGCTGATCAAATATTCCCTGGAAGAAGAATAGGCAGGAGGAACAGCAGGTGCGATATATCCCTTTTGACAAACTGGAGGCCTTTATGGCTGAGACCCTGGTCCGGGCAGGAATGCCCAGGGAGGATGCCCTCCTTACCGCAGAGATCCTCATCGAATCCGACAAGCGGGGCATCGAGTCCCATGGCATCGGAAGGCTGAAGCCTATCTATCTGGACCGGATCCGGGATGGGATCATCAATCCAGTCACTGAAATCGAAGTCGTCCGGGACAGCCTGGCTACTGCCGTTCTGGACGGCCACAACGGCATGGGCCATGTAGTATCTAAACGGGCCATGGAGATGGCTATCGAAAAGGCCCGGACCTATGGTCTGGGCATGGTGGCTGTACGCAATTCCAACCACTATGGCATTGCCGGATACTATGCCACCATGGCCACCAAGGCTGGGATGATCGGCATCACCGGAACCAATGCCAGGCCATCTATCGCCCCCACCTTCGGGATTGAGAATATGTTAGGGACCAATCCCCTGACCTTCGGCATTCCAAGTGATGAGGAATTCCCCTTTGTACTGGACTGCGCCACTTCCATCACCCAGCGGGGCAAAATCGAGACGTACGAGCGTAAAGGACTGGATCTTCCAGCAGGCTGGGTCATCGGAGAGGATGGCAGCGCCCGGACCGATACGGTCCAGGTTCTGAAGGATCTGGTCAGCGGAGGTGCAGCCCTGGCTCCCCTGGGGGGCATCGGTGAAGATCTGGGGGGATACAAGGGGTATGGC
>CAYMDI010000025.1:0-16020 GCA_964389165.1 uncultured Eubacteriales bacterium
CCTTGTAAGATATGAGCATGGAAAGATTCCATGCTCATTTTTATAGGAGGATAGTTCATGATCATCTTAAAAAACGCAACACGAAACATACTGAGGTCCAGGGGGCGTACATTGCTCATCGGCATCATCATTCTGGTGATATCTGCTTCCAGTGCAGTGTCCCTGGCTATCAGCAACGCTGCTGGAAAGGCCAGAGAAGAGGGATTGGCCCAGCTGGAGGTGACTGGTTCTGTGGTCCTGAGCCGGGAAGAGGCCATGGCCGCAGCAACAGAAGCGGGGCAGGATCCCCGAGGGGCCCTGGCTGCCATCGAGGAAATCCCCCTGGAGACCCTGGCTGCTCTGGCAGAAGACCCCAATGTCAAGGATTTCTTTTACAGCATGTCCAGTTCCATTGATGGGACAGATGCTTTCCTTGCTGTAAGCCAGGATACAGAGACGGAGGAGGCAGCAACAACTGATGCAGCCAAGCTCCCTACTGGTACCGGGGGCGGCAGCAGCAGGCTGGGGACACAAGGGGATTTCACCCTGGAAGGCACCAGCAGCGAAGCGGCTATCTCCATTCTCCGTAATGGGACTGCAACTGTTACAGAAGGCGTGCTGCCAGATTTCGCATCTGCGGAGGCCAGGGCCCTGATCAGCAGTGAGCTGGCTTTGCTGAACGGTCTGGAAGTGGGAGGAACCTTCACTTTGGCCAATCCCAACCAAGAAGAGGAACTATACACCTTCACTGTAGCTGGAATCTATGAGCTCTCCGGTACGGAAGAGGATGGCACAATCGCTTTCTCTTCCTCCCAGGATCCGGCAAATAAGATCTACATCAGCTACCCTGCCCTTTCAGGTATCATTGGAAACTCTGAAGCTGTATCAGTGGTAGAGACAGATGAGGATGGAATCACAACAACGACTGCCCTTCGTCAGACCACTTCAGGGATTTTTGCTTTCGGGGACGTGGCCTCCTATGAAGCATTCAAGTCTGCTGCAGACCCCCAGCTCCCGGAGTACTATAGGGTTACCTCGACAGACATAAGCGCTTATGAAGACAGCCTGAAGCCCCTGGAAGACCTGAGCCGCTTTTCACAGCTCTTTCTGATAGTAGTCCTTCTGATCGGAAGCATCATCCTGGTTGTGCTGAATATCTTCAACATCCAGGAGCGGAAATATGAGGTAGGGGTCCTGACAGCCATCGGTATGAAAAAAGAAAAGGTGGCCATGCAGTTCATAGCGGAAATATTCATGGTGACCTTCCTCTTCATCCTGCTTGGAACGGGAATCGGAGCTGCCATATCTGTTCCGGCCTCCAATGAGCTTCTGGGGACACAGGTCACCCAGACGGAAGAGGCAGTACCTTTACCAGGAAGCGGCGGAGGTGGCGGCGCTGGGCGCCTGATATCTGGAGAACCGGTTTCAGCAGCAAAAGACTATGTAGATCAGGTGAATGCAGCCGTGGATGGCATAGTTCTGGCAGAACTAATGGGCATAGGCTTCCTGCTGGGACTGGTTTCCAGTGCGGCAGGGATTGTCTTCATTCTGAGATATGAGCCTCTGCAGATCCTTGCAGAACGCAGTTAGGGAGGAACAATGGCGATTTTAGAATTAAAGGATATCGGATACAAATACGGCAATGGAAAGATGGTCCTTGAAGATGTGAATTATTCCTTTGAAGCTGGGAAGATGTATGGCATCGTGGGGAAATCCGGATCGGGAAAAACCACGCTTCTGTCTCTCCTGGCGGGACTCACAGTTCCAGCCACAGGGAAGATCCTTTATGAGGGCAGAGACATTGGAGGCATGAACAGGTATGATTACCGTAGCCATCAGGTGGGAGTCATCTTCCAGAGCTTCAATCTTCTGCCTAAGCTTTCGGCCATGGAGAATATCCAGCTTTCCATGGACATTTCGGGAATAAAGGGAGGGAAGGCCAAAAGCCAAGGGGCCCGGGAGGTACTGGAGAAGGTAGGCCTTTCCGGGAAGGAAGGCCGGCGGGTGCTGAAACTGTCCGGGGGAGAGCAGCAGCGGGTGGCTATAGCCAGGGCTCTGTCTTATGGGCCGAAGATCATTCTGGCTGATGAACCCACAGGGAACCTGGACCCTGGTACAGAAATGCAGATTCTGGATATTCTGGAGAAACTGGCAAAGGATGAAGGGAAGTGTGTGATTATCGTCACCCACTCCCCGACTGTGAGGAACCGGATGGATGAAGTCTATGATCTGGAAGCTGCGCTGCAGAAGGCCTGAGTGAAATAGGAAGGAGAAAGGAAAGCCCTTTCTCCTCCTTGCATTTCCCCCATCCCTTTGCTATAATTATTGAGCATGTAAAAATCACCCGCTTTGGATTGCCGGATGGGTGCCGAAAGGTCGTCAGGCAAGGTGAAGAGCGAGGGAAGAAAAACCAAGGAGGAATAATCATGCCAGTAATTTCCATGAAACAGCTTTTAGAAGCAGGGGTCCATTTCGGACACCAGACCAAACGGTGGAATCCCAAGATGGCCAAGTATATCTTCACAGCCAGAAACGGGATCTACATTATCGACCTTCAGAAGACCGTCCACAAGATTGACGATGCTTATGATTTCCTGCGGGATGTGGCCTCCAGAGGGGAGAAAGTCCTCTTTGTCGGAACCAAAAAGCAGGCCCAGGACTCCATCAGGGATGAAGCTGAGCGTTCTGGCAGCTACTATGTAGACCAGCGCTGGCTGGGGGGCATGCTCACCAACTTCGCAACCATCAAGAAAAGAGCCAAGTATCTGAAAGACCTGAAAACTCAGGAAGAAGATGGCACTTTTGAAAGCCTGCCCAAGAAAGAAGTAATTTCCTTGAAGAAGGAAATGGAGAAGCTTGAACGTTTCCTCGGTGGGATTAAGGACATGAACCGGGTTCCCGGAGCCATGTTCATCGTTGACCCGAAAAAAGAACGGATCGCCATTGCAGAAGCCAAGAAGCTTGGCATTCCTACCGTAGCGATCGTTGATACCAACTGCGATCCTGATGAGATCGATTACGTGATTCCCGGTAATGATGATGCTATCCGTGCCGTGAAGCTCATTTCAGGGAAAATGGCCGATGCCATCATTGAAGGGCATCAGTCTCAGGCAGACGAAGAAGGCTTTTCCGACATCCCTGTAGCAGAAGCTGCAATGGGAGCTGAGGAAGCGGAAAAAGTCGAAGAAGGAGAGTAAGAAACAGATGATAACAGCCAATCAGGTTAAAGAATTAAGAGAAATGACAGGCGCCGGTATGATGGACTGCAAGAAAGCCCTCACCGAAACCGGCGGAGATATGGAAAAGGCCGTCGTCTTCCTCCGGGAGAAGGGCCTGTCTGCAGCTGCCAAGAAATCCGGCCGTATTGCTACGGAAGGGGTTGTAGAGACCTACATCCATGGCGGTGGGAAGATCGGCGTCATGGTAGAGCTGAACTGCGAGACCGACTTTGTAGCAAAGACTGATGAATTTAAAGAGCTGGCCAAGGATATCGCTATGCATATCGCTGCAGCCAAGCCGGAATATCTTAATAGCGATGAAGTCCCTGCAGAAATCCTGGAACAGGAAAAAGAAATCCTGAAGGCTCAGGCGCTGAACGAAGGCAAGCCGGAGAAAATCATCGAGAAAATGGTTGAAGGGCGCATTGCCAAATTCTATAAGGATGTCTGCCTGCTGGATCAGCAGTTTGTGAAAGACAGCGACAAGACCATCAGCCAGCTGATTACAGAGAAAATCGCTAAAATCGGGGAGAATATCTCCATTCGCCGCTTTACCCGCTATGAGCTGGGTGAAGGAATGGCCAAGAAGGAAGACAACTTTGCTGATGAAGTGGCTTCCATGATGAAATAGGTTCTGGCCTGAGGCCCGGGAGTCTTCCCGGGTCTCTTTTTTTGCCCATTCTTCCGGATAAATTAATGAATTTTCAACTGGAATAAGCTATAATGATAAAGAGATTGCAAAGGAGATGGACATGGACGAAATCAGATATAAGCGGATCGTGCTGAAGATCAGCGGAGAAGCTCTGGCAGGAGATCAGGCCTTCGGGCTTAATGGGGAAACCCTCAACGCCATTGCGGCTGAAGTGAAGGAGATTGCCGACAGAGGGGTGGAAATCGCCGTAGTCGTTGGTGGCGGGAATATCTGGAGAGGGGTCAAAGGAAGCGCAGATACAGGGATTGAACGAGCCAACTCCGACTACATGGGAATGCTGGCCACATCCATCAATGCACTGGCCCTGCAAGGAGCATTCGAAAAGCAGGGACTGGATACCAGGGTGGTTTCAGCCATTGAGATGCGCCAGGTCGCAGAGCCATATATCCGCCGCAGAGCAATCCGCCATCTGGAGAAGAAGCGTATCGTCATCTTTGCTGCCGGTACAGGAAACCCCTACTTCTCAACAGATACCACAGCAGCCCTCCGGGCAGCGGAGATGGAAGCGGAAATCATCCTTATGGCCAAAAAAGTAGATGGGGTATACAGTGCTGACCCCAATGTAGAGCCTGGTGCGGTGAAGTACGACAGACTGACATATATCGATGTCCTGAACAATGGGCTGAAGGTCATGGATTCCACAGCAGCATCTCTGTGTATGGACAATCATATTAAAATCATCGTTTTCAACCTTACCCAAAAAGGGAATATTCTGAAGGCCGTTCTCGGGAAGCAGATCGGCACGATTATCGGAGGTTAGCCATGGAAGAGGTCAAAGGAATCCTGAACAAAACAGAAGATCGGATGAAGAAAGTCATCGAGGCCCTGCGGGAGCATCTGAAGTCCATCCGCACAGGGCGGGCCAACGCGGCCCTTCTGGACGGCATTATGGTCAGCTATTATGGGGTGGATACCCCGATTGCCCAGGTGGGAAGCATTTCTGCCCCCGATGCCCAGATGCTCCTGGTCCAGCCATGGGATAAAACAGCACTGAAGGAGATTGAAAAGGCCATTCTGGCTTCCGATCGCGGACTGAATCCCAATAATGACGGCTCGGTAATCCGCATCCCCATCCCGGCCCTGACGGAAGAGCGCAGGAAAGACCTGGTAAAGCAGGTCAGAAAGATCGGAGAAGAATTCAAAGTGCAGATCCGCAATGTCCGCAGAGACAGTAATGATGATCTGAAAAAGCTGGAAAAGGGCACTGTTCCGGAGGATGTGATCAGCGATGCTATGGATGAGATCCAGGGCAAGACGGATAAATCCATCCGGGATATTGATGGCATCCTGAAGAATAAAGAAGCAGCCATCATGGAAATCTGATGGGGGGCCTAGGCCCCCGCATCCCCCGCCATATCGGAATCATTATGGACGGAAACGGAAGATGGGCCCGGGAGCGGGGTGAGCTGCGGGCAGCCGGACATCGGGAAGGCATGGTGGTGCTGAAGCGTATGGTTGAAGCATGCAAGAATCTTGGTATTGGCTATCTTACGGTCTACGCCTTTTCGACTGAAAACTGGAAACGGCCGCAGCGTGAGGTAGCCTTTTTGCTGAGGCTGCTGCAGTCATACATCCGCAGCGAGCTGGATTATCTCCGGGAGAATGATGTAGCCCTCCGCTTCATCGGCGCCCGGGAGGGTCTTTCTCCGAAAATACTGGGAATGATGGAGGAGATTGAAGAGAAGACGGCAGGAGGACAGGCAATGACCTTCAGCATCGCCTTCAATTACGGCGGGCGCCAGGAAATCCTTGAAGCAGCAAAGAAGCTGGCTTTGGATGCGGCAGCAGGGATGCTGGATGCGGAAGGGATTACGCTGGAAGACCTGGAAGCCCGCCTTTACACGGCGGGGATGCCGGATCCGGATCTGATCATCCGTACTTCCGGAGAGTTCCGGACCAGCAATTTCCTGCTGTGGCAGAGTGCCTATGCGGAATACTACATCACCCCGGTCTTATGGCCGGATTTCACAGAAGATGAGCTGATGGCCGCTATCAGTTCATTCGGGAAGCGGGAGCGGCGCTTTGGAGGAATATAATGGGTAGCGAACTGCAGCGCAGAACTGTCACAGGGGTCTTGCTTGTCTTAATCGTGGGGGGGGCCCTTATCCTGGGGGACTTCTGGTTCTGGCTGGCCAGCCTCATTCTTTCCAGCCTTTTTTACAGGGAATACGCCTTGATGTACAAGAAGAAGCGGAGCCATAGCTTCTACTTCAGTACGGGGCTTATCGGGATAGGCTATTATCTGGGAATTTACTATGAAGTCCCCTATGCCCTCCACATCAGCCTGCTTCTATTGCTCTTCTATGGGGCCTTCCGGGTCATCACCCGGTTTCCGGACTTTACCTACAAAAATATCAGGACGACGATTTTCGGATTTCTCTATTGCTATATGTTCTTCAGCTCCATCTTCCTCCTGCGGAGGGAGGCAGAGGGTCTGCAATGGATCATCTTCATTCTTCTGGTGAGCATTCTTGGAGATGTGGGAGCCTATCTGGTAGGCCGGAAGCTGGGCAAAAGCAAAATCGCCCCTATCCTCTCTCCAGGAAAATCTCTGGAGGGTCTTCTTGGAGGCCTTGTCATTGGCTCCCTGGGGGGGCTGGCCTATGCCTTTACGGTTCTTTCCCTGTCTGTCCCTGTCGCGATCCTCTTGAGCATTGCAATCATCTTCATCGGGCTCATGGGGGACCTTTTCGAGTCTCATCTTAAACGGGAGCTGAAGCTCAAGGATAGCGGCAACGGCCTTCCCGGCCATGGGGGCTTCCTGGATCGCTTTGATGCCATTATCTTCCTGTCCGGATTCATCTATATTCTGCTTTCTGCTGGCCTTTAGAGGAGGTTTCTGTGAAAAACATCGTGATTTTAGGCTCAACAGGCTCCATCGGCACCCAGGCCCTTGAAGTCCTCAGGGAGCAGCCAGGGCATTTCAGGGCCAGAGGCCTGGTTGCTGGCAGCAATATGGACCTCCTGGTCCGGCAGGCCCTGGCTTTCCGCCCGGCATGGGTAGGACTTATCGATCCTGAAAAGGGACGGGCCCTCCGGGATGCCCTGCCTGCAGAAATTGCTGTTGCAGTGGGCGAGGGGGAAATCCTGGCGGCATTGCAGGATCCGGATTATGAAATCTGCCTGGCAGCAATCAGCGGAATCGCTGGCCTGAAAGCCACCATCGCTGCCATGGAGGCTGGGAAGGATATCGCCCTGGCCAATAAGGAAACCCTGGTGGCAGGAGGGTCTCTTGTGACAGGCCTGGCCCGGGAAAAGGGTATCCGGATCCTGCCCGTGGACAGCGAGCATAGCGCCATTTTCCAGAGCCTGGGAACAGGCAGGCGCAGGCTTAAAAGCATCCTCCTTACAGCTTCCGGAGGGCCTTTCCGGGACTGGGAAGAGAAGGAACTGGAACGGGTGCGTCCTGAGGATGCTCTCAGGCATCCAAACTGGTCTATGGGTCAGAAAATCACCATTGATTCCGCTACCCTGGCCAATAAGGCTTTGGAAATCATTGAGGCCCACCATCTCTTTCACTGCCCTTATCCGGATATCCGGGTTCTGGTCCATCGGGAAAGCATCATCCATTCCATGGTGGAATTTGAAGATACTTCTGTAGTGGGGCAGCTGGGCTATCCCAGCATGAAGCTCCCCATTCTCTATGCGTTTACCCATCCCGAGAGCCTTCCTGCACCATGGCCTTCCCTGGATCTGGCGAAAATCGGCACACTGCACTTCGAGGAGCCCAAGCCCTGGTTCCGGGCCTTATCCCTTGGGATTCAGGCGGGTATCGCCGGAGGAACTTCACCAGCCATCTATAACGGGGCCAATGAGGCTGCTGTCTCTCTGTTCCTTAAGGGTCAGATCGGCTTTACGGAAATCTGGCAGCAGATTGAAGCTGCTCTCAATAAAGTGGCACAGGGACCTGGGATTTCTTTTGAGGAAATCGCCGAGGCGGACCGCATGGCCCGCCAGGCTGTCCTTGAAAGGAGCCAGGGATGAATATCCTTTCTGTCTTGCTGGGCATTGCTGCCATCGGGATCATCGCCCTGATTCACGAGCTGGGCCATTATTTCTTTGCCCGCCGGGCCGGAATCCGGGTGGAGGAACTCTCCCTGGGCATCGGGCCCTCCCTCCTGGCTTTCCGCCGTGGGGAGACGGACTACCGCTTCCGCCTGATTCCCTTCATGGCCTATGTGCGGCTGGGGGAGGAAGGAGAAGGTTCTCTGAAGGAAAGCAGCGTGCTTTCCCGCTTTTTCCTGTACATTGGTGGAGCTGCAGGGAATATTCTCACAGGGATCCTCCTCCTGACCCTGATCGGCCTTTTCCATGGCTATCTTGGGGAAGAGGTCCTGGTGGGACAGACGATTCCGGACACCCCGGCTGCTGAGGTCCTGAAACCGGGGGACCGGATTCTGAGCCTGAATGGCAGGGAGTTGCAATCCCCACAGGATTTTCAGGAAAAACTGGGCTCCTGGGGAGCGGGAGAAGCGGAGCTGCTGATTCTCCGGGACGGGGCAGAGAAGACCCTGTCCCTGAACCCTCTGCTGGATGAAGCTACCGGAACCTACTATATTGGAATCCGCTTCGGTACCCAGCCCCTTTCTCTATGGAGCAGTCTGAACAGTGCTGTAAGGCTGACAGGAGAATATATCCTCGGGACCTTCCAGCTTCTTGGCGGGCTTCTGACAGGGGCCTCCGGCGCCAGCGATAATCTGGTGGGGATCGTTGGGATTGTAGCCATGTCCCAAAGCTTCACCCAGCAGTTCTGGGATTTCATCCTCTTTGTGGCGGTGATTTCTCTGGGCATGGGAATTATCAATCTGATGCCCATCCCGGCCCTGGATGGAGGAAAGATCATCCTTCTCGGACTGGAAAAGCTCCGGGGCAAGAAACTGCAGGAGGAGACAGAAGCCAGAATCACGATTATTGGTTTTGCATTGCTGCTGGCCCTGATGCTATTCACCACGGTTAACGATATCAGCCGGATCCTGGGAGGATGACATGAAAAGAAGAAAGACTAGAACCATATCCATCGGCGGCGTGCCTGTGGGAGGAGACCATCCTGTCACAGTGCAGTCCATGTGTACGACAGATACCCGGAACCCTGCTGCCAGCCTGGCTCAGATCGGAGAGCTGGCCAAGGCAGGATGCAGCCTCATCCGCCTTGCTGTCCCTGATGAAGAGGCTGCCCTAGCGCTGAAGGAGATTGTCAATGGCAGTCCTGTTCCGGTCATTGCAGATATCCATTTCGACTATCGTCTGGCTCTTACAGCCCTGTCCAGCGGGGTCCATGGCCTGCGGATCAATCCCGGGAATATCGGTGCCAGGGAACGGGTGGTGAAGGTTGTGGAAGCAGCCAGAGAGCGTCAGGTTCCTATCCGCATCGGGGTTAATGGAGGCTCCCTCTCCAAGAGGATCCTGGAAAAGCATGGAGGGGTGACAGCTGAAGCGATGGTAGACAGCGCCCTGGAGAATATCCGCATCCTGGAGGAACTGAACTACCCATGGATGAAGGTCAGCCTGAAGTCCTCCAATGTGCCCATGATGATTGAAGCCTATGAGAAGCTTGGGGCCTTAGTGGACTATCCCTTTCATATCGGGGTGACAGAGGCCGGTACGGAAAAGTCCGGGCTGATCAAGTCCTCTGTTGGTATCGGCATCCTCCTCCATCAAGGCTTGGGAGATACCCTGAGGGTCTCTCTGACGGCAGACCCAGTGAAGGAGATCCATGCAGGCTATGAGATCCTCAAAGTCCTTGGTCTCAGCCAGCGGGGGGCGACCCTGATATCCTGTCCTACCTGTGGCCGGACTGAGATCAATCTCATCAATCTGGCCCGTCAGGTGGAAGAACTGGTGGAGGCCTTAGATGTGCCCATCAAGGTTGCAGTCATGGGCTGTCCTGTCAACGGCCCCGGGGAGGCCAGAGAGGCGGATATCGGAATCGCCGGTGGTAAGAAGGTAGGCCTGATCTTCAAAAAAGGACAGATCCTCCGCCGGGTGCCGGAAGAAGACCTGTATGCAGAATTTGTCAAAGAGCTGAATCAGACAGTGAAGGAATATAAGGAGAGAAGCAATGAGAGTTAGCCAGCTGTTCAATACCACACTGAAGGAAGATCCTGCAGAAGCGGAGGTGGCAAGCCATAGCCTGCTGATCCGGGCCGGGATGATCCGCAAGCTGGCCTCCGGGGTTTACACCTACATGCCCCTGGGCTGGCGGGTGCTTACCAAAATCAGCAACATCATCCGGGAAGAGATGGACCGCAAGGGCTGCCAGGAACTGATGATGCCCATCATCCAGCCCAAGGAGCTGTGGGAGAACAGCGGACGCTGGTTCATTTACGGACAGGAGCTGGTCCGCCTGAAGGACAGGCATGACAGGGAATACTGCCTAAGCCCGACGCATGAAGAAGTGATTACCACAGTCGTGAAAAACGAGCTGAAATCCTATAAATCCCTGCCCTTAAACCTTTATCAGATCCAGAACAAATACAGGGACGAGGTCCGTCCCCGCTTCGGGCTGATCCGCAGCCGGGAATTCCTCATGAAGGATGGGTATTCATTTAATGCGGATGAGGCTTCCCTGGAAAAGACCTATCAGGAGATGTATGAAGCCTATAGCCGGGTCTTCAGCCGCTGTGGCTTGGATTTCCGGGCTGTGGAGGCTGATTCAGGCGCTATCGGCGGCTCCTCCAGCCATGAATTCATGGTTCTGGCCGACACAGGGGAGGCTGCCATCGCTTATTGCCAAGACTGCGATTATGGGGCCAATCTTGAAATGGCGGTGCATGCCCCCAGAAAGTATGAAAACGGCATCACTTCCCCCCTGACAAAGGTAGAGACCCCTGGTCTGAAAGCAGTGGAGGAGGTTGCAGCTTTTCTGGGACTGCCTCCCCATCGCATGATTAAGACCCTGATTTTCAAAGGAATCTATAAAGACAGGGAAGAACTGTTTGCCGTGGCTTTGAGAGGGCACAGGGAGGTCAATGAAATCAAGGTGAAGAATGCTGTCGGTGCTATCGACATCGCTCTGGCTGATCCGAAAGCAGTGGAGGAGGCCACTGGGGTGCCTACCGGCTTCCTGGGGCCAGTGGGCCTGGAGGGTGTCCCCCTTTATGTGGATGAAGAGGTCCTGGACCTGGAGGGGGGGGCCACAGGTGGCAACCTGGCAGACTACCACTATACAGGCGTCAGCCCTTCCCGGGATTTCCCGGCAGGCTATACGGTTGGAGATTTTCACAATGCAGATGAAGAAGATGCATGCCCCCGCTGTGGAGGACGCCTGGGCTTCAAGCGAGGCACAGAAGTGGGACAGGTCTTCAAACTGGGGACCAAGTATTCCGAAAAGCTCGGCTGCACATTCCTAAGCGAAAGCGGAGAGGAAAAACCGGTGACTATGGGCTGCTATGGTATCGGGGTGGGCCGTACCATGGCTGCCAGCATCGAACAGAATCATGATGACAGGGGGATTATATGGCCCGTGGCCATCGCCCCCTACGAAGTCGCTGTAATCCCTGTAAATGCCAGCGCCCCGGAGCAGATGGATATTGCTGCAGGACTCTATGAGGAGATTCTGGATAAGGGCATAGAGGGGATCCTTGATGATACGGATGAGCGGGCGGGGGTGAAATTTGCCAATGCGGACCTCATCGGCTACCCCCTGAAGGTTGTCATCGGCAAGAAGACTGTTTCTGAAGGGACAGTAGATATTAAAGTGCGGGCTACCGGAGAAGAGTACACAGTACCCTTGAAGGATGCCCTGGAGAAGATCGGCGCGCTGCTCTCCAAGTAGCCTTCTCAAGAGGGAGGAAAAGGATGTCTCTGACATGGGCAGGCTTCATTGAAAGCCTGAATCTGAAGGAGGAGTCCAAGGCCGGCCTGTCTGGCGGCCTGGATCCTGAATACATTCTGAATGAACGGAAAATGACCCTGAAAATCAGGGTCACTTTCCCGTCCCCCGTATCAGGAAAGACCATCCGGGAACTGGAGGAGGAAGCCTCCGCCTTGCTCCGCCTGGCCCAGGTCCGGGTCTGCCCACGGATTTCCGGGGAAGATCTGGATGCCTTATCAGACTATCTGGACCAGCGCCTGCGGCAGCGCTTTCCCCTTTTTGAAGAAGGCACAGTCCGGCCAGGTGAAGGGGGCAATGCCCTTTCCATTACCCTCATATCCAGGTTCCATGAAGAGGTGTACCTGAAGCAGGGTGTGGGAGCCTATCTGCAGCAGCAGCTCCGGGAGGTCCTCTCTGAAGGGGAAGGCATCAACATTGCTGCTACCCTGGTAGATCAGGGGGAGGAGCGTTTTGCCAGGATCCTGTCAGAAGGACGGAAGACCATTGAGGAAAGCAAATCAAGACATGAAGCAGCCAAGATGGCCGCCCCAGGGAAAACCAGGAAAGAAGGAGCCCTATGCCTTTATGGCCGGGGGATCCTGGAAGCGGGAATCCCTGCGGAAACCCCCGGAGAAGAGCTGAAGAATCTCACGGTCTACGGCAGGGTATCAGGCTTGGATTCGCGGAATATCAAGGGGAACCGGACCCTTATCACCTTCCGGCTCATCTCCAAAAGAAGCGGCATCACTTGCAAACTGTTTCTGAAAAAAGGTGAAGAGATGCCTCACCTGAAGGACGATATGCCCGTGAAGGCCAAGGGCAATGTGGAGGCTGACAGCTTCCTGCGGGAGATGGTCCTGATGGTCCGTGACCTAGGCCGCTATGAGCCGGATATCAGGAAAGATGAGGCCCGGGAAAAACGGGTGGAACTCCATCTTCATACAAAGATGAGCCAGATGGATGCCACCTTGGAACTGAAGGATCTTTTCAGCCGCCTGAAGGAACTGGGCCATGAGGCCGTGGCCCTGACGGACCATGGGGTGGTTCAGAGCTATCCTGAAGCCTATGCACTCTCCCAAAAGACAGGGATTAAAGTCCTTTATGGCATGGAAGGCTATCTCTATGATGATCGCCGGGAGGGAGCCAGAAAGGGAAAAGCAGATCATGTGATCCTCCTGGTCCGCAGCCAGGAAGGGATGAAGAATCTCTATCGCCTTGTGAGTGAATCTCATCTGAGCCACTTCTACCGTACTCCCCGGATTCCCAAAAGCCTCCTGACAGCCAACCGGCAAGGGCTTCTCGTGGGCAGTGCCTGTGTGGAAGGGGAAATCTATCGCAGCCTTCTGCAAGGGGCCTCCCGGGAAGAGTTGGAGGAGAAAGCCTCCTATTATGATTATCTGGAAATCCAGCCTCTGACGAATAATGAATTCCTTATTGAAAAGGAAGATTATCCCCATGTTGCATCCCTGGCGGATATCCAGGATCTGAACAGGCAGCTTCTTGCCTTAGGCAGCGACCTTGGGAAACCTGTGGTAGCAACGGGAGATGTCCATTTTCTCGATAAGGAAGATAGCATCTATCGGGCGATTCTCATGAAAAGCAAAGGATATGATGATGTCCGCCAGGCCGGGCTCTATTACAGGACGACAGAAGAGATGCTCCGGGAATTCGCCTACCTAGGGGAGGAGGAAGCCTGGCGTGTTGTTGTGGAGGCACCCAGGCAGATTGCAGCCGCCATCGGGGAAATCCGGCCGATTCCTGAAGGCCTGCGCACTCCGAAAATCCCTGGTGCGGAAGAGCAGGTCCGGAAGATCTCGCTGGAGAAGGCCGCGACTCTCTATGGAGATCCCTTGCCCGCTGAAGTCCGGGAGCGCCTGGACAGGGAACTGGATTCCATCATCGGCCATGGCTTTGCGGTGCTTTACCTCATTGCCCATAAACTTGTGAAGAAGTCCAATGAGGATGGCTATGTGGTTGGTTCCCGAGGCTCTGTGGGAAGCTCCCTGGTCGCTACACTTATGGACATTACGGAAGTCAACCCCCTGGCTCCTCACTATCGCTGTCCTGAATGCGGCTATAGCGAATTTCCCAAGGGGCAGGGAGACTGCGGGATTGAGCTTCCGGACAAGGACTGCCCCAAGTGCGGCAAGAGGCTTTTGAAGGACGGCTTCCAGATTCCCTTTGAAACCTTCCTGGGCTTCAAGGGGGATAAGGTTCCGGATATCGACCTGAATTTTTCAGGAGAGTATCAGGGAATCATCCATCGTTACACAGAGGAGATTTTCGGTAAGGGAAAAGTCTTCAAGGCCGGGACCATCAGCAGTGTTGCTGAGCGCACGGCTCTTGGCCTGGTGAAGAAATATTTCGAGGAAGAGAACCTCCCCCTGCCGAAAGATGCAGATGCAGCAGCTATGGCGAAAGGGTGTGTCGGGGTGAAGCGGACCACAGGCCAGCACCCTGGCGGTTTGGTGGTGGTGCCGGAAGATGTGGATATTCTGGATTTCACCCCTGTACAGCGCCCTGCAGATGCTGTGGATTCCGATATCACTACAACTCATTTTGACTATCACAGCATTGACAGCTGCCTTGTGAAGCTGGATCTTCTGGGTCATGATGATCCGACTATGGTGAAATATCTGGAAGAATATACAGGGGTCAGCGTCCGGGACGTCCCCCTGGATGATCCTGGGGTCATGTCCCTGTTCCGCTCTCCTGAAGCCCTGGATCTGGCAGAGGACTTTGTGGAAACAGGAAGCCTGGGCCTTCCGGAATTCGGAACCTCCTTTGTCCGGGGGATGCTCCTGGAAACAAAACCCAAGGTCTTTTCCGATCTGATCCGCATCAGCGGCTTCTCCCATGGGACAGATGTCTGGCTGAATAATGCCAGAGACCTCATTGTGGGAGGGAAGGTAGAGCTGAGGGAAGCTATTTCCACCAGGGATGATATCATGATGTATCTCATGGAAAAGGGGCTCCCCGATGTGGCAGCCTTCAAAATCATGGAGGATGTCCGGAAGGGTAAGGGGCTGACACCGGAATTCGAAACACTCATGACTGAGAATAAGGTGCCATCCTGGTATATTGAATCCTGTAAGAAAATATCGTACATGTTCCCCAAAGCCCACGCTACTGCTTATGTAGTCATGGCCTTCCGACTTGGCTATTACAAGCTCTACCATAAGGAAGCTTTTTATGCCGCATATTTCAGCGTCCGGGGGAATCTTTTTGATATCCGGATCTTCCAGGACCTTCCGAAAATCCAGGCCGGGATGGAACGGATTCAGACCAGGAAAAAGCTGGAAGGAAACCTGACAGCACTGGAGAAGGACCTCTATGGCCTGCTTGAAATCGGCTGTGAAATGCATCTCCGGGGGGTGGCTTTCGGACCGATCAGCCTGGAGCGCAGCCTGCCCCGGCGCTTCCTCATAGAAGAGCGCTTGCTGATTCCCCCCTTCTCATCCATCCCAGGCCTGGGGGATAAGGTCGGTGCAGCCATTGCCCGGGAGAGGGACATTTCCCCCTTCCTTTCGGTAGAAGACCTGAAACGCAGGTGCAAGATCAATAATACAGTGTTGGAGGAGATGAGAGAGTTGGGACTCTTTCATGGCCTGCCGGAAAGCGAACAGCTGGCGCTGTTCAGTTAAGGAGGAAAGTACTTGAGAAACGTTGCGTTTTTTCTGACACCAAAGTATGAACTGGCCTATATTAATGGGGAAGCTACTTTGAGGCAGGCTATTGAGAAGTTCGAAACCCATGGGAACTTCCTGGAAATGATCATCCTGGACGGAGAGGGAGCCTTTGTGGGTATTCTAAGCCCCCTGGATATCCTGCTGGCTTTTAAACGCCACCCGGAGCTTACCTATGAGAATTCTTTTCAGATCCGCCTGAAGGAATTGGATTTTGAGCGGAATATCCAGTCTGTGAACATCAATACAGGCTCCGATGTGCTTGTGGAAATCAGCAGGAAGCAGAATATCATCCCTGTGATTGATGGGGAAAACCGCTTTATCGGTATCGTACGCAGGGCCAAGCTGCTTGAATACTATTACCAGCTTGCCCTGGAGAATGCCAATGAATAAGCAGCCGGATTATGACAAGCTGGCCCTGGAGCTTCATCGAAAGCACAGAGGGAAGATCCGTATGGAAAGCAAGGTCCCCCTGGAGACTGCTATGGATCTCAGCCTGGCCTATACCCCCGGAGTTGCAGCCCCATGCAGAGAGATTCAGAAGGACCCAGCCGCTTCAGATATCTACACAAACAGAGGGAATACAGTGGCGATTGTCAGTAATGGGACAGC
>CAYMDI010000026.1:0-15499 GCA_964389165.1 uncultured Eubacteriales bacterium
AGATGCTTCGAACTTTTAATCCCAAGCTTCACTTTCATGATCACCATGCCCCCAGAGACCCGGGAGTTGATTTCAGCCACATCAGCATTGAGTTCGTGAAAGCGCCCGATCATATCCGGAGTAATGCCCTTCCGGTCCTGAGCTTTGATTTCCAGGGTTGCTGTAAGGTTTTTGATCTCTTTGGGCTCCCACAGGACATCTACAATCCTGTAAGGCTCCTTCTTCTTGAGGTATTGATAGTTCGGGCAATCTGTCCGATGGATGGAAATGCCTTTCCCCCTGTTGATATACCCTGAGACCTCATCATCAGGAAGGGGATTGCAGCATTTGGAGATATGGATATCTACGTTGTCGAAGCCTTTTACCCTGATTCCATGGGAGCTTTTCCCATAGCCGGCCCAGGGTTTGACAATGAGGGAATCCGTCTTTTCGCTCCCCAGTTCCCGATTCACAATATCTTTAAGCCTGTTCAGCACATGGCGGATGTTGAAAGCCCCATCAGTTACAGCTGCATAAAGATCATCCATGCTGTGCATCCCATAGGTGCGGTAAAGCTTCTCAAGATATTTGCTTTCAAGATGGACCTTGTCTAATTCTTCCCGTTTGAACTCCTTCTCAAAGCTTTCCCGGCCTTTTTCCACTTTAATCTCCCGGTTCTGGTACTTGAACCAGTTCCGGATCTTATGCTGGGCATGCTTTGTTTCTACGATTTTCAGCCAGTCCAGGCTCGGTCTGGCAGTTTTGTTTGTGAGAATCTCCAGCCTGTCTCCAGTCTGAAGCTTATAGCTGATGGGCACAATATGATTATTGACCTTGGCTCCGGCAAAACGCAGGCCCACATCGCTATGGACTCTGAAGGCAAAATCCAGGGGTGTAGATCCATTCTTCAGCTCAATGATATCTCCCTTAGGAGTGAAAACATAAATGCGGTCTGTGAAGAGATCGGTCTTTACAGAATCGATGAACTCGGATGCGCTATCTCCGGTTTCGGACTGGAGCTCCCGAAGCTGCTCGATAAAGGAGCTTTCCTTCTGGAATTCTTTGTAGGAGAACTTGCCTCCTTCCTTATATTTCCAATGAGCAGCAATGCCATATTCAGCGATTTTATGCATCTCAAAGGTACGGATCTGCACCTCGAAGGGTTCGGCATTGGGTCCCAGGACAGTTGTATGGATGGACTGGTACATGTTGGGCTTGGGCATGGCGATATAGTCTTTAAAGCGGTTGGGAATCGGGGTATAGATCATGTGGATCGCCCCAAGGGCGCTATAGCAATCCTGAATCGTATTGACAATGATCCGGACGGCTGTCAGATCATAGATCTCATCCAAGGTCTGGTTCTTTTTGACCATTTTATTGAAGATGCTGTAGAAATGCTTCGTCCGGCCTGTGACCTCACCGGGTATCTTCAGAGCCTCCAGATTCTCCTTGATCCGATTGATAATGGAATCCAGGTCTCCTTCCCGCTCATTACGCTTTTTAGCAATCTGTTCAACAAGGGTATTATATTTCTCGGGTTCAAGATATTTGAAAGCCAGGTCTTCCAATTCCCACTTGATCTGAAAGGCCCCTAAACGATGGGCTACCGGGGCATAAATCTCAAGGGTCTCCCTGGAAATCACAATCTGGCGATCACGGGCCATATATTTCAGGGTCCTCATGTTATGCAGACGGTCAGCTAGCTTGATCAGGGCCACGCGGATATCCTTGGAAGTTGTCAGGAACATCTTCATGAGGTTCTCGACCTGAAGGGTCCTGCTTTTGATGTTGCTGCTGATTTTGGTAAGTTTGGTAAGCCCATCTACAATGTAGGATACTTCCGGGCCGAATTTATCTTCAATCATGGTGATGGAAATATGCTCGACATCCTCCACAACATCATGAAGCAAGGCGCAGATGATGGTCGCCTCGTCCATCTGCATGGGAATCAGGATAGACGCTACATGCAGGGGATGTATGATATATTCCTCTCCTGACTTCCTGAACTGCCCTTCATGGGATGATCTGGCCAGCTCATAAGCCTCACGGATTTTTCCTTCGTTCAGATCCGGAATGTAAGTCCGCATATCCCGGATGATTGTTTCGATTGAGATTTTCATTAGCCCCTCTTAACCCTGTAACATACCCTTTAATTATACTAAATAGACCCCTATATTAAAAGAGAAAGCAAAAAAAAATCCCCATGAAGGGGATTCCTTTCAGCACTGCTATTTTTTCTTCTTTTCTTCTTTTCTGGCCTTCTTTTCAGCTTCCTCCTGGGCCCGTTCCTTGGCAGCCCTGTCAAGCTGGCTGATATTCTTGTAAACAGCTTCCTTTTCTACGATCACAGCAACTCCAGGAGCCACTTCCATGGTAAAGGTATCGCTATCTTCAGGGACTTTGGTTACAGTTCCGTGGAGGCCGCTGTAAATGATGATTTTATCCCCAACTGTAAGATTCTTCATAATCAGGATCTTCTCGTTCTTCTGCTTTTTCTGGGGCTTCAGAATCAGGAAATAGAAAATCAGCACCAAGGGCAGGAAGAAAACTAATAATTCATATACGGTTCCAGTCATACTACACCTCTTTCAAATTATTGCTTCTCTTGTTTATTTTAACACCTTCAGGATTCATTTGAAACACTTTCTGAATAATATCTCTTCAGGAAAGCATCTGCAAAGGATTCGAAACGGTCTTCATCCAAAGCCTGGCGGATCTTCTTCATGAGATCAAGGAGGAAAGAGACATTGTGCCAGGTCAGGAGACGGAAGCCTGTAATCTCATTGGCCTTTACAAGGTGGCGTATATAGCTTCTTGAATAATTCCTGCAGACATAACAGCTGCAATCATGATCCAGGGGCGTAAAATCATCAAAGTATCTGGCCCTGCGGATGGAATAATATCCTTCAGAGGACATAACGCCTCCATTACGGCCCAGCCGTGTGGGGAGGACGCAGTCGAACATATCTACCCCGGCCCGGACCCCCTCAATAAGGTAATTGGGGGTTCCGACTCCCATGACATAGCGAGGTTTGTCTTTAGGCAGCAAGGGAGCTGTAAACTCCTGCAGTTCAAGCATCAGTTCTGCTGGTTCTCCCACGCTGAGGCCGCCGATTGCATAGCCTGGAAAATCCAGGGGAAGGAGCTCTTCCGCACTTCTTTTCCGCAAGTCCTTGAACATGCCTCCCTGAACAATTCCGAAGAGAGCCTGATATTCATGATGGTGGAAAGCCAGGCTTTTCTTACCCCAGTCTGTGGTCCTCTTTAGCGCTTGCAGGGTATAATCGTAATCCGCACCATAGGGGGCGCACTCATCAAAAGCCATAGCGATATCGGAACCTAAGGCCATCTGGATTTCCATGGATTTCTCCGGAGTGAAGAAATGCCTGGATCCATCAATATGAGAGGCAAAAGAAACCCCCTCATCTGTGATTTTATTAAGATTATTCAGGCTGAATACCTGAAAGCCGCCGCTATCAGTAAGGATCGGACCGTCCCAATGCATGAATTTATGCAGACCTCCTGCCTTTTTGATCAGCTCATGGCCAGGGCGGAGATACAGATGATAAGTATTGCCCAGTATGATCTGAGCACCGATTTCCCTCAATTCTTCAGGGATCATGGTCTTGACGCTGGCCGCTGTTCCGACGGGCATGAATATAGGGGTCTCAATGGTTCCATGAGCTGTTTTCAGCCGGCCTCTGCGGGCATTGGATCTGGAACTCGTCTTTAGCAAATTGAATTCAAGCATTTAGTTCTCCTTAGCAATGAACATCGCATCGCCGAAGCTGAAAAAGCGGTAGCGCGCTGCTACAGCATGGGCATATGTTTTCAAGGTAAACTCCCTTCCCATAAAGGCGGATATCAGCATGATCAGCGTAGAGCCGGGAAGATGGAAATTGGTTATCAAGGCATCGATGATGCCGAAGCGATATCCAGGGGTAATGAAAATCCGGGTCCAGCCGCTCCCTTCTTCCATCCTGCCTTTTTCCTGCCAGACGCTTTCCAGCACCCGGATGGCTGTTGTACCTACCGCTATGATGCGCCGCCCTTCCTCCTTCGCCTTATTGATGGCAGCGGCAGCTTCCTTGGTGACTTCGTAATACTCTTCATGCATTACATGGTCTTTTATATCCCCGGATTTTACTGGCCGGAAGGTTCCAAGGCCTACATTTAAAAGAATAGAAGTCATTTCCACCCCCATATCCTGAAGCTTATCCAGCAATTCCCGGGTGAAATGCAGCCCTGCGGTGGGAGCCGCAGCTGATTCTCCCTCCTTGTGGTAGACAGTCTGATATCTGTTGCGTTCCTCTCCCTCCAGCTTTCTCCGGATATAGGGGGGAAGAGGCATTTCTCCCAAGCGATCCAGAATCTCTTCAAAGACACCTTCAAAATAGAACTGAAGGACCCGGCTCCCATCCTCAAGAATCTCCAGACAGGTTGCCCGCAGATCCGGAGAAAAGATCAGCCTTTCACCAACAGGGACCTTCCTGCCAGGCTTCACCAGGCATTCCCAGACTGTTGTTTCAAGTCGTTTGAGAAGGAGGATTTCTACAGCTCCTCCAGAGGCCCGGCGACCATATAGGCGGGCTGGGAGGACCTTGCTGTGATTCACCACAAGAAGATCCCCTTTACGGAGGTATTGGGGGAGCTCATAAAAGAAGGCATCTTTTAGCGTTTCTTTAAGAGGATTCACGACCAGAAGCCGGGAATGGTCTCTGGGTTCCGCAGGAGTCTGGGCGATCAGCTCCTCTGGTAGAGGATATACAAATTCTTCTACTTTCATAATTCCCTGCAAAAGGGCCCATAGTCAAGCTATGGGCCCTTCTTTCATAACAAGATTGGTGGTCTAGGGGAATACGCCCCGAAGCTTTCTGGCTTCAACAAGCCTCCTCATTGCGACAATGAAGGCGCCGGTACGCATGTCCGTATCGTACTTATCCTTTGTTTCCCAGACTTCCTGGAAACTGCGGATCATGACCTGCTCCAGTTTGCTGTTGACTTCATCCTCGCCCCACATGAGAGACTGGATGTTCTGTGCCCATTCGAAGTAGGAAACAACAACACCGCCGGCATTAGCCAGAATATCCGGAACGACGATGATACCTTTTCTGTTCAGGATGACATCAGCCTCAGCAGAGGTAGGACCGTTTGCTCCTTCAACAATGTACTTGCACTGCACTTTTTCAGCAATATCTGCAGTAATCTGATTTTCCAGGGCAGCTGGAACCAGAATATCGCAGGGATAGGTCAGAAGCTCTTCTGTAGAGATATACTCAACTCCGTCAGCTTCATAGCCCTTGATAACGCCGTTTTTAGCCACATATTCATTCAGTGCCTTGATGTCCAGACCTTTATCGCATTTGATGGAGCATGACACATCTCCTACAGCAAGAATCTTGCAGCCTTCCTCGTGAAGAAGGGTAGCGCCGACACGTCCGACATTCCCGTAACCCTGGACGACTGCTGTAACCCCGTTAAAGGTCTTGCCAACGCGCTTTAAAAGCTCTCTGGCAGCAAACATCACACCACGGCCTGTGGCTTCAGCCCGTCCCAGTGAACCGCCGATATCCAGAGGTTTCCCTGTAACGACTCCAGGTACAGCATGGCCTTTGAACATGCTATAGGTGTCCATAATCCAAGCCATAATCTGAGCGTTTGTGTTGACATCCGGTGCAGGAATATCGCTTTCAGGCCCGATCAGGGGCATGATAGCAGCCGTAAAGCGCCGTGTGAGGTTCTTCAGCTCATAGACTGAAAGTTCTCTGGGGTCCACCTTGATGCCGCCCTTGGCTCCGCCATAGGGGATATTCACCACGGCACACTTCAGAGACATCCAGGCTGCTAGAGCCTTCACTTCGTCATTGTCTACATCCTGATGGTAGCGGATACCGCCTTTGCAAGGGCCTCTGAGACTGGAGTGCTGAATCCGGAAGCCTTCAAACACTTTCACAGTCCCGTCATCCATCCGTACTGGCAGTGAAACCTTCAATTCCCGCTCAGGATACCGGAGAAAGTTATACTCGCTCTCCGGTACATTCATCATGGCCGCAGCTTTATCCAATGTTGCCAGCATCTGGTCATATGGATTGTAGTCTTTGCTCATTCTGTACCTCCTTTATTGTCGTAACATATTTATAATTATAGGGGGTTGGGTAAGAAAGGTCAACTCACAAAAGGGTTTATTCCCACTATATTAGTCACCATTTGCTTTTAATAAGCGCTGGCTGGTGGTGTTTGATTAATTCTGATATTCTCAATCCCCTGACTGGATCGGTAAAAACAAACAGTTTGTTAATGCATTCAATTTTCTTATCCGCTATCTCTTCATTTGCCAAGCTACAAATAAAGGACAATCCACCTTATTTCTCGCATAATCAATTGGTATTGATGCAAATTCCTTGCAGCCCGTTCCGTTTATATTCTTATCACAAGTATTGCATTGAGGGACAAATATTACCTTGAATTCTCCTGGCTTTGTTCTGAACCTCTCCAGACGTTTTTCTTCTTCAGTCATCATTTTCCACCTCCTGTCTATTCGTGATATAGATCTATTGACTATCCTATTCAAAAGAAAAAGGCGGGGGAAAAACTGATTCGGGAAAATATTTTCCATACATAATAAATGTCTAATTTATCGTTCCTTTATACAGGTCAATCAGATGGCGGTCAAGAAAATCAAGGCGCTTCTTTAAGGCTCCCTTCACTCCCCTGACTGCATCCTCGTAATCTGCAGGTTCCGGGCCTTCCTTCAGGTTGCTTCCGAAGGTATAGCCCCAGACAGCGAAATTCCGTTCCACAGCCACACCCAGTTCTGCTACATCTGCATCAATGGCTCTCATAAGAGAGGTTTCTGAGAGAACATCCTGTCTCAGCTCCGTATAGCGGACAAGGACCTGGTCCACAAAAGCCCGATCCTGGAGCAGCCTTTGGAACCATGGCCTGTCATCGAGGATGAAGTCCTCATAGTCTGGTATGCTCCATTGGTTATTATCGAAGGCATTATTGAAATCCCAGACTGTAATCTTCAGCTTCCCCTGAAGATCTTTGTAAAAATAGGTTGAAAGGGCTCCGCCATCTGTATTCATGGTGACTTCGCTTATAATCAGATAATCCGCAAAGGCCTCCGTGTCAAGCACCGATCGATACCCTCTTTGGGGATCGGCAAAATCCTCACTGTTAATACGCTCTTCGATTCTTCGGATATCTCTGGAAATCCAATCAGCCTGGATGGCTGTCAGTTTTGCAGGTGTAGGATAATCGATGCTCAGGCGTGTTTCGCTCAGCCCGGGTATAGGGGAATCCGGAATATTGATTTCATTTTCCTCTGTAAAGGCCCGGTCCCGCTTTACCACATAAGGAGTCTGCCCTGACACCAGGCCAAAACGGCTTAGGTTCAGCCTGTAATCTCCGGTTGTGACTGGCTCTACTGCCAGATAGACCCCCTGATAGACCCCGTTTAAAAAGACTTCGCAAAAGCGGGAATCCGGTGCCCAATCCAGAATCTTCCGGGAAAGTGAATAGGCCAGATCATTGCGGAGCAGGCTTCTGTCCAGGAAGGGGCCATGAAGGACCCATTCGCTATGGGGTGACATGCCGAGTAATGGGTGCGGCATTTCTTTCTGGCCTTCTTCATCCCTATAGAATTCAAGGCGATACTGGGCCTTGTCAAAATAGGCATAGGAAGAGGCTCCCCTCAGATGGATCCGGATATGATGGGTTTCATCCGCTTTCCCTGGCACTGTATTGGGAGCCCCTCCCTCGTTCTGTACAGCCAGAACGGCGGAAACTGGATTTTCACGGGTAATCCTGGCTCCCTGGGTATCGATATGGACTACAGGAAGGAGGGTCTCAAAGGGCTGGAGGCCGATTTCCTCCAGTTTTTCCCTGTCGGGCTCTGTATAAGGAAGCTGGGGTTTGCCCTCTTCTTCTCTTCTATCCATTTCCAGCAAGGGTCCAAGAAGCAGATAACCCCCTGCTGTAGCACAGGCCAGGAGCAAGAGAGCGGCAAAGGCTTTTAAGGGTTTTGACATTATACCCCTCCTTCCCCTTCTATCTGCCGATGTCGTCCAGCTGTTCCACCAGGTTGACCCTGTGCACCCCTGGAATCTTAGCCAGAATCTGAACAATATCGCTCATCTTCTTATCATTGTATTTGCGGATCGCTGAAGCTGGAATAGAGTATACCAGCTCACAGGTTTTTTCAGTGGCATTCTTCATGGTCTGATGAGCTTTCCCCTGGAAATGCGTGACTACAGCTGCTTCAATGCGGTTCTGGGCAGCAAGCTCACCCTGTACCACAAGCAGCTGCTGGTTATCAGGGACGACCTGGCGCAGCAGGAGCATGAAGATAAAGATGAAGGCGCTGCCGATTCCGATCAGGGGGTATTGGGAGACCCCGCAGCCGATTCCGATGGCAATGACCCAGAAAATGAAAGCAGCGTCCCGGACATCTTTTACAGCTGTACGGAAGCGGATGATAGACAGGGCGCCTACCATACCAAGAGAAAGAGCGATATTATTGCTGATCACGCTCATTATCATGGTGGTGATCAGGGTGATCATCCCAAGGGAAATATTGAATTTGCGGCTGTAAGCTGCACCTGAGTAAGTGAGCTTATAGGTGAACATTACAAAAAATGCCGCTGCAAGGGCTACAATGTTGTTTACTAAAATGACTGAGGCGCTTAGGTTCTCGCCGCTGACCAGGTTTTCAAGTAAAAATTCGTTCATAGAATACTCCTTATATTCTTAATAGGTGGCCAGTCTGGCCTGGGCATATTTGCTGTTGGCTGAGGGCTGGCGGTCCGCAAAGGTAAGGATCTCCCGAAGAGGTCCGGGGAAGAAGTCGTTGAATTTCACCTCAAGGACCCCCTGGTCCCCAGGGATGACAGGGATATACCCAGGATCCTTCAGAAACAGGCCATGAGGCATCATAGAGGCTCTCACATCAGTATCAAAGGTAACCCGGGTATCGCTCACAGGATATTTGTAGGCCAGACGGTTATACTCCACAATGGTCTTGGGAGAGTAAGCCCCTTGAATCAGCCGGGAATAGATGTGGAAGGATAGGGGATCGGACCTGCCAGCCAGGCAGGAATAGTCTCCTTCAATCATCGCCAGGGCTTCCTCCCGGGTCAGGATGATCTTCCTTTTGATTCCATCGCTTCCCCTCTTCCGCTTCAGTTCAAGGAGAGCTGTCTGGCTTTTATAATCGTAGATCCGGATACGGATCTTCTCCTTATTCTGCAGACCATCCAGCTTATCATAGAGATCCCGGTCAAAGAGAGAGTCGAAGTAAAGGGAACGGACCATATAGCCAAAAGATCCGCTATGCTCATCGGGCTCCATCAGGCTGTCCAGATGCTTCTTGAGGCGCAGGAACTCGCTTTTATAGGCTATAAACTTGAGTTCCTTCCGATAAACGGCCTTCATGACTCCCTCTTCTTCCGGATGAACCGGCTGCTCAGGGGACCGGTCCCGTGAAGGGCGCTGTCCCTTGGCAAGACCAGGAGCTGCAAGGCAAGACCTCCTGCAAAAAGGATTGCCGCGATAATCCAGACTGCGGCTTCAGGATTCCAGGGGAAATCAAAAAGGCGTACAGCCGTTACAGCAGCTGTCATAGCGCCCCAGAGGGCTGTAGCAGCCGCCAGGATGCTGAAGGGCTGAAACAGCGCCAGGAAAAAGATGAGAATGCCAGTCAGGATGCCTGCTAAGTATGAACCGCTGAGGAACATGACAGTGCTTCCTGCCAGAATGCCGGACATGGTATATGCAGCAATCCTTTTCCAATGGAAAGCCAGCACGGATAGCATCATGCCAATCACCGTAAAAGCAGTTACAATGGTTCCCCAGCTGGCCTCTCCTCTTAGCCACAGGGTGAATCCCAAGGTGACTGAAATAAAGACCAGTGCGCTCCAGGCCCCACGGTAGACCTTTACACCAAAGAAACACATTCCTAATCCTGCCCCCAGAATCATGGCGGTCAGAACCCCTGTGTGGGTTTCGAAAAATCCGCTGCTTCCAGTTTCCACAAAAAACCATAAAAGCAGGCGTTCGATTCCAAGTTCCATTGTTCCTCCTACTCTGGTGCCAGCTTTCTGAGCCAGCTAAGGCTGTCATCATCAGCCATGGTATCCATTCCTTCCACAATCAGCACATCCCGGACATCATGCTCCTGGAAGATCCTGCGGAAGGCTTCCGCCCCCCCAAGGTAATATCGCTGATTGATCAGGTATATTTCCTCGTATAAGGCTGCCATCCATGGCGCAAGGATATTTGCATTGGTATCCCCTGCCAGGACCAGCGTACCCCCTCCCGGGCGATCTCCTTGTATTATGCTGTGAGAGAAGATGCCACCGACAAAGGCTGTCAGCTCCCCCCGGGATTTTGCAATGGTTGGGGTCTTGCGCTGCATCACAGCTTCCCCTTCCCGCTGGTAAAGGAGCTGTGTATTTGCACCATCAGGATTCAGGTAGAAATACAGCCTGTCATAATACTCCTCAGCCAGTCCCAGACTCCCTGAATCATCAACCAGAGAACCCTGAAAGGAAATGTATAAATGCTCTTCATAATCCCTGATGCCAGGCATAGAGCCGCCAGCGGAACGTGCAAAAGCCACAGCCCCGTAATAGGCCCCAAGAGATGTCCAGGTATCCTCTGTCCGGAAATAGACATACTCTTCCTTATGCTCTTCCATTTCACCCCAGATATCGGGGATGGACACGTCCCTGGAAAGGGCAGTTGTGATGGCAGCATAAGCCTCTTGCTGACCTGAGTCATAAACCTGCATGCCTTCTTCAAAAGCAATGCGCAGGGGTACGGCCATAAAATGCCTTCCAACCCCGGAAGGGATCTGGCTATAAATCCGGGTGAGAAGCGCTGCCGCCTCGGAGCTTGAATCCTCTTGCGCCGGATAGCGCTCAAGAATCCGATCCAGGAAGAACACATGCTCCTCTGTGACTTTATAGGGGTATGCTTCAAGCTTCTTCCCAGGAGGAAGCCCCTGGTTCCTGTAGGTATCGGCCATAGGCAAAGACATATCCGGGTCCTTCTGGCGGCTCTCCCTTAACAGGCCGATTCTGTTCAGGATAAAAGCAGCCGCGGCGGTGACAATGATCAGAGCCAGCAATGCGAAGAATGCTAAGAGCAACCGGGATATCGGCCTTTTCCTCCCCGAGGGATTAGCTGTCTTTGCTGTCATAAATCAGTATTGTCCCTTCTGGCAGAGCAGCCCCCTGGATTCCCGGCTGGGTTGCCGAAGCTGCAGGGAGGGAAAGGGAGCGCAGGCTGCTGCAGCCATCAAAGGCTGCAAGACCTACCTCTTCCACTCCTTCTGGGAGTATGAGCTCTTCCAGCGCTGTGCAGTTCTGGAAACAATGGCTGCCAATGCTTTTCAGAGCTGAAGGCTCCTGAAAGCGGAGGCTTCGCAAACCGGTACAATCCTTGAAAGCTGCCTGATCAAGCTTTTCCACAGAAGCAGGAATAGTTATTTCCTCCATGCTGGCGCATCCCTCAAAAGCAGCTACTCCAACTATCTTAAGGCTTGCAAGGGTCTTAAGGACATCTTCTTTAAGGACGCTGCAGCCTGAAAAGGCATAATCTCCGATGGCTGTCAGGGACTGAGGCAGCTGGACCAGCTGGAGGTGCCTGCACTGAAAGAACAGGCTGTTTTTCAGCATTGCAACCCCTTCTGGAATCCGGATCCGCTTGAGGAAAGGATGGTGCCGGAAGCCCTGGCTATCGATCTTGTTGAAATCCTCCGGATCGGAGAAGCTGAGCTTCTCCAGTCCGGCTTCCGCTATAAGATACTGATTAGGATGAGGGGATGAAGATTCTTCCATACCCAAAGAGGCTGTCCTTCCGGCCTTTTCAGCACTGATGTATCCGTAGACAGTTGCCCTTCCCTGGACGAGGATCTCCCCTCTGGCAATCAGAGAACTGATCCTGCCAGCCTGGCCCACTGTGGCCTGATCCTCCAGAATCACATTTTCCTGGGAGAAAACGCTGCCCAGAACAGTGGCATTCCTGCCCAGAATGACATTTCCCTCTGCAAAGACATTGCCGCAAACCACCGCATTATCACAGAGGTGCACGACTTTGTCAGAGCGGATATCCCCTTGGACAATGATCCCTTCAATGACCTTGACGTTCTTTTTCGTCAGGACGGAGAAATCCACGATTCCATCCTCATTAATGCGGTCATCACTGATGTACTGGATGTTCCTTTCCTTGTTCTTCTGGACCTCAAGACGGTAGATTCTGGGGTCCTTCTCCTCCCGTTCCTCATCTAGCTTATCCGGATACTGACCCAGAAAGATTTCTGGAGCATACAGCCTTCGGAAGGTGCAGTCGTGGCCGATGCTCATTCTTGATTCGCTTGTCACACTGATGCCTAGGTGGCATTTATCATAAACAGCAACTGTGCCAAGAGCATCAGCCCAGCGATGCAGATAGGCATGCTGTCCGATGATCAGATTCTTCTTGGCATAAACAGCACGGAATTCTTTGATATCCCGGAGCAATACATCGCCAGAGGCATATATCTCTTTCCGGAAGATGGACCCCCTGTCCGGGGCGAACTCTTTCATCCGTGTAACCACAAGATCCTCAATGATATGAGCCCCATGGGGCAGGCTGGCCCCATCCTGGACCCGTTCATCCTTTGAAAGGCGGATCGTCTCCCCATCTTTCAGACTACCGATAGCAGACTCTATCATTCCAGAGAAAGATCTGCCGAAATATCTGGGATCCCTCAGTTTTTCCTGATTAATGAAAAGGAGGAAGCCCTCCCGTCTGCGATAGACCCCATAAGCCACAATGACAGGAAGGAGAAGCAGCAGGAGAAAAACGAGTCCCAGCAGGATAATCATGGTGTCCATTTCTAGCCCTCCTTCTGCTGTTTATTGATAAACCTTTTTGTCTTGGCCCAGGTAACCTGGCGCTTTGTCAGCAGGTCGATCACGGCCTCAATAAAGCCCAGGCTGATATGCCACATATAGAAATAGAAGTTAAACATCAGTAATGGCAGGAGCAGCACTTCCTTCTTCATCCCATCCAGAATCAGGGCGCTTCCGATTTCGTAGAAGGGGGCGAAATTCCCGAAGGAACTATATGCGCCAATGAACAGAAGGACCCACCAGCCGGCAAAAAGATCCATGCGCCCCAGAAGGAACAAGGCGATGGATACCCCCTGTCCCAGAAGGAACAGGAAAGGTACCGCATAGACACTGAGCAGAAGAAGCCCATCTCCTTTTTCCCTGAAATCCATCCCTTTGCTGAAGAGGACCTTCAGAAAATACCGGAACATGACATTATTATGTCCCCTGGACCAGCGTCGGATCTGCTTGCCTCGGGCCTTCCAGGTTTCCGGCGCCTCTTCATAACACTCAGCTGAATTGGCGTAAATCACTTTCCAGCCGCTTGTGTAAAGCCGGAAAGTGAGTTCTGTATCTTCTGCCAGAACATGGGTGTTGAAGCCCCCCATCTCCAGCATGACATCCCGTCGGAAGCCTCCTACGGTCCCCCCATATTGCGGGATGGTACGGAGATTGTAGCGGGCCTGCTGATCCACCTGATAGCCACCCGATCGCTCCATATTGATCAGCCGGGTAAGCAGATTCTTATTCGTGTTGTAGGGGATGACCCGGCCCATGACAGCCCCGATTTCCGGATCTTCAAAGGCCAGAGCCAGCTGCCGCAGCATATCCTTGGCCGGCCGGTAATCTGCATCAAAGACGATGACTACATCTCCAGTTGCAATGGCCAGGGCATCATTCAGTCCGGCAGGCTTGCCACGCTGCCCTTCCTTGCGGTGAAGGGGCTTGATGAAATGATATTTCCGATGATATTCATCCAGCAGCTCTTTTGTCCCGTCTGTGGAATTATCGTTTATCGGGATTATTTCCAGCCGGTCTCTGTCATAGTTTGAGGCTAGCAGAGCCTCCATGACGAAATGCAATACCTGTTCCTCATTATACATGGGGATCAGCACGGATATCTTTGGCATTCTGCTGGCATAGATATCTCCGTAATATATCCGCTGGCGGCCGAAGAGCCTGTTATGCGAGAAAATCAGGTGCCTGGTAGCATATACGATCATCAGGACGACTATGAAGATCATATAGCCGCGCATCAGTGCTACGACCATGACCATTCCCCCCTTCCCTTATCCGTATCATACAGGCGGATCATGCTGTCTGCATAGAGCCCGTAAATCAGGATCAGATACATGAAATCGTAAAAAGGCCCAAGGGCAAAAAACAGCAGAGCCATATAGGCGATGGAGAACTCATGGATAATGTATAGGAACAGTATGTAGCGGACTATTCCGAATACGATGGAATAGGCCATGACCCCTGCAAATGTGCCGATTCTCTTCAGGATGCCTTTAGAACCCAGGAAGCCGGTGATCAGACCTGCTAATACAAGCATGGAAAACCAGATCCCAACCTGCTGCAGCACATACAGTTCAGAATAGTCTGTAGCCGTATAGGGAAAGCTCTCACTGGCAAAAAAGAAATAGATGCTGGATGCCATGTGAAAGAAGATCATAATCATCAGGTAGATGGACACGGGCTTTCCAAGCCTCCGGCCCGAGGCAAGGAACCAGAGGAGCAGAATCATGATGAGGATGCTGATAGCGACAGATTCCTGGGTGGGGAAATAGGTAGGCAGCTTGATCAGGGAAACCTCTCCCAGACCGGGAATGAATTCCCTGCTCATGGTACTGATCAGTGAGAAAGGGATAGCCCTGGCCAGCACAGCAGCAGCCAGGGATGTCATAACCCTTGTCAGATCATCATAGAGGAAGAGCATTGCAGCCAGTGCAGGCAGCACCAGAAGAATCAGGAACAGAATGCTCTGGATATTATTGGCTGTAAGATGCCGATAGGTCCTGGGATAATACATCAGGTCTTTAGGCAATTCAGCCTTTATGGGAGAGCGTTTCATACTCTTCCCTCCTTTCCGACAGCCCCTGTGACAGAACACATTAATATTACATAACCAATATATCAAATTCAGAATGCTTATACAAGGTAAGGGAAAAATAAACGCCCTGGATTTCCAGGGCGTTTATAGAAATAACTTAGCGGTTGTTGACTACAGCCTGGGCAGCTGCAAGACGGGCGATAGGCACCCTGAATGGTGAACAGCTTACATAATCCAGTCCGGTACGGTAGCAGAAGTCGATAGAGGAAGGATCTCCGCCGTGCTCTCCGCAGATTCCCAGCTTGATGTCCTTCCGGGTCAGTCGGCCTTTTTCGGCAGCCATCTGCACAAGCTGGCCAACCCCCTCCTGATCCAAACGGGCAAAGGGATCGGATTCGTAAATCTTCTTGGCATAGTAATCATCCAGGAAGTTGCCTGCATCATCTCTGGAGAAGCCGAAGGTCATCTGCGTCAGGTCGTTGGTGCCGAATGAGAAGAACTCTGCTTCTACGGCAATCTGATCAGCAGTAAGGGCCGCTCTGGGAATCTCGATCATCTACGCCGCCCAGACCTGGCGACAGCTCGCCGC
>CAYMDI010000027.1:0-15469 GCA_964389165.1 uncultured Eubacteriales bacterium
GACCGCCTCCGGGAGCTGTATCAGGCTTTCGGCTATTTCACGGAAAAGCAGATCTCCATCGTCATTCCCGGTGTGGAAGGCACGGCGAAGATCAGGGGCATTATGAAAGACCTCCGGGACAATGGTCCTGGAGATTTCGGCAGCCTCTTCCAGCTGGCTTCTGCTACGGATTATGGGGCTACTCCCCTGGATGGAGAGACCACAGACCTTCTGTACTATGCTTTTGCAGACGGCTCCTGGGCTGGGGTCCGTCCTTCAGGAACAGAACCCAAGTTAAAACTGTATATCAATGTTACGGATCCCGGGGAGGAAATGGCCTTGAAAAAGGCTGATGCCCTGGAAGCCTGGTTCCGGCAGCGGATCAGCGCTTGGGTCTGATGGCAGGGCGGGAGGATCTGGAAGAGATCTTTCTGAGGGAGGACCCGGGCTTCCGGAAGGTGGAGGCCCTTCTGCCTTTTGCCTTCGGGGAGGATTTCTTCCTGCGCCATAAAGCCTATTATCTCTTAAAGGAATTGAAGGAACAGGCTGCTGTTCCTTTCCTTTTGGAAAGGGCCAGGACACCCGGGCTTCCCGAAGGGGAGATGCTGCGGATTCTGGATGCCCTCTCGGCCTTCCCCCAGGGAGTCCGGGAACTCCAGTGGCTGCTGCGCCATAAGAATCCCTATCTGGTCCGGGGGGAAGTGATGGCCCTGGCTTTGGCCGGTGGCCGGGAAGCATTGGAAATCCTTCTGGGCTTTGCCGCTTCACCCTGGGGCCGGATGGTCCGCAGGGAGCTTATGGCGGAAGCCTTGGGCTATCTTCTGGCAAAGGAGCCGGGACTTGTGGAACCTCTTGAAAAGCTGGTGGAAACAGCTCCTCTGATCCGGGGGTACCTCAGGGATATGGAACTTCACCCCCCGGCCTACGGGCGTCTCAGCGTTTTTCCAGCCAATGATTATTGGGCTATCCAGGCCAGAGGGCAGGGGCTGGATTATGGGGAGTTCAAAGATGGAGTGGAGACAATTCACAGAAAAAATAAGGTCAGGGGTATTTAGATATTCCCCCTTCTGTGAGATAATGTCAGTACAGGAAGCCTGGATGCAGCCTGGAGCCGGAGATGTCTGCTGGCTCTGCGGAAGGCCTGCCCGGCTCTTCCTTTGCAGGGCATGCAGCGAAGGTCTTGCCGCCTATCGGGCGGAGCGGGGCCGGAGCGTTTTCCAGGGAAGGCCCATCTTTTTTGCAGCCCCCCATGGGGGGCTCTTCCGGAAAAAGATGCTGGACTTCAAGTTCCGGAAAAGGCATAGCCTGGGCAAAGGGATGGCCTATCTGATGGTTCAGTCCTGGCTGGAAGGCGCCGGGGTCCTCCCGGATCTTCTGGTACCGGTCCCTCAGGGGCCGTGGAAAGAGAAACAGCGGGGTTTCAGCCCGAGCCAGAGGCTGGCCTGGGAGATTTCAGGGATTTTAGGTGTTCCTGTATCCCAGGGCCTCAGGAAGAAGGATACAAGAGCCTTATCCCTTGTCAGGGGGAATCGGGAGGAAATCCTCTCAGGGACCATGCACTGGAAGGGAAAAGGAAGGGATAGCCGGCTTCTGGTCATTGATGATGTCTGGACTACCGGGGCGACCATGCGGGAAGCTTTCCGGGCTTTGGAAGCCGCCGGCTTCCAGTACCTTTCCTTCCTGGCCTTCGGCCGCAGGGAAAGGAAAGGCAGGACAGATATCTTGTTTCCCCATTGCAGGGGGCTGTAGGCATTCTGGGAGGAAGTTATCCACAGTTTGCACAAGAAACAGCGTTCCTATATGTGGAAATTGTGGAAAAACAGCGAGAAGGAGTGAGGTTGATGAAAGTAATTATCAGAGGAAAAGGTGTTGTGGTGACCAACAGCATGGAAAATTATGTCCAGGAAAAGGTCAGAACCTTTATTGATAAGTACTTCGCAGACGACGCAGAGGTCGTAGAAGTTCAGGGAAGGATGAAAGTGGAAAAGCTCAAGCACTTCGCTGAAATCACCATCCATTTCCATAGTTATGTTCTTCGGGGGGAAGCCTCCTCCACGGATATGTACGTGTCCATTGATGAAGCCATCAAGAAAATCGAGCATCAGTATACAAAACACAAAGAGCGCCTGAGCCGGAAGCATAAGGTTCCTGGCATGAAGGCTATATCCGAGCCGGCTCCCAAAGGGGAAGACGAGATGGAAGTCATCCGCCGCAAGAAGTTCACCCTGAAGCCCATGGGGGAGGAAGAAGCCATCATGCAGATGGAGCTTCTGGGACATAATTTCTATGTCTTCCTGGATGCGGATACCAATGCCATCAATGTGGTCTATAAGCGGAAGGAAGGCTTCTTCGGAGTCATTGAAACGGACAGATAGGAAACCCCAGCGGTTTTGAGGAGAATGCTCCGGAGATCCCGGAGCATTCTTTTTCCCTTTTGACTAGACTCTGAATATGCTATATAATTATATAGAATTGCAAATATCTCGGAGGTGAGACTTTGACAGATCTTAGCATTGAACGGATGGTGGATGTAATCCGGCAGCATGATTATATCGACAACGAACTATATAAGCGGTACAACGTCATGAGAGGCCTCAGAGACGCTCAGGGCAAAGGAGTTCTGGTCGGACTCACCAGAGTATCCGATGTACACGGCTATCTGGTGGATGAGGAAGAGAAGGTTCCGGATATCGGGAAGCTCATCTACAGGGGTGTGAACCTGGAGAACCTGGTCCGGGGCTTCCAGAAGGATGGGCGTTTCGGCTTTGAAGAAACCTCCTACCTCCTCCTTTTCGGCAAACTGCCGGACCGGGAGGAGCTCCGCTGGTACAATAGCTATCTGGCCAGCCACAGGGCATTGAAGCCAGGCTTCCTGGAGGACCATATTCTGAAGAATCCGGGCATCAATATCATGAATGCCCTGCAGCGTGCTGTGCTGACGCTTTACGCCTTTGATGAGGCTCCGGACAGTACAGAGCTTCAGAATGTGCTTCTGCAATCTCTGGATCTGATTGCCAAAGCCCCAAGCCTGATGGCCTATGCCTATCAGAGCAAGAAGCACTTTTACGAAAAAGACAACCTGCGGCTGTACCAGCCCAAAGGGGAATACAGTACAGCAGAGAACATCCTGTATATGATCCGGGAGGATGGGCGCTTCACCCCGAAAGAGGCGGAGATTCTGGACCTGGCCCTGGTAATCCATGCAGACCATGGCGGGGGGAACAACTCCTCCTTCACTAATTATGTCATTTCCTCCAGTGGCACGGACACCTACTCTGCCGTTGCAGCCTCTATCGGCAGCCTGAAGGGGCCCAAACATGGCGGAGCCAACCAGAAGGTCCTGGAAATGATGGAATACATCATCCGGGAGCTGGGAGAAGACTCTTCCGATGGGAATATCAAGGAGATCCTCCGGCGGATCCTGCGGAAGGAAGCCTTCGATGGAAGCGGCCTGATCTATGGCATGGGGCATGCCATCTATACCACATCAGACCCCAGAGCCGTACTCTTTAAGGAAAAGGCCTTCGAACTGGCGGAAGAGAAGAATGTACTGGATGCCTTCAATCTCTTCGCACGGATTGAGGATCTTTCAAAGGAAGTCTTCCGTGAATTGAAGGGTCCGGATTTTGTCATCTGCGCCAATGTGGACTTCTATTCCGGCCTGGTCTATACCATGCTTGAAATCCCCCAGGAGCTTTTCACCCCCCTGTTTGCCGTATCCCGTCTTACAGGCTGGTGTGCCCACCGACTGGAGCAGATTGTCAGCGACAACAAGATCGTCCGTCCGGCATATAAGGGCATCCAGCCCCGGACTCAATACACACCACTGGAAGAGAGGGAAAAAGAATGATCGTACATATTACTGACAGCAATTTCGAAACCGAAGTCCTGTCCTCAAAGGGCCTTGTCCTTGTGGATTTCTGGGCCCCCTGGTGCGGCCCCTGCAAGATGCTGGCTCCTGTGCTTGAAAGCCTGGATCAGGAAATCGGGGATAAAGTGGCCATCAAGAAGCTGAACACCGATGAGAACCGCGTCTATCCCGAACGCTATGATATCATGGGGATTCCTACCATGATGATCTTCAAGGACGGACAGCTGGCGGATTCCATTGTCGGCTTTACCAGCAAGGAAGGGATTCTGGCGAAGCTTCAGGCTTTGCTCTAAAGGATGGATAAAAACTGGCCATTCCGGGATACGGCCCTGGGCTTTGCCTTGGCCTGGCTGCTTTTCGCCCTGGGTGATGCTGCAGGTGCCCGGCTGGGCCTTACAGGCCCTCCGGGCTTTTATCTGGGGATCCTTTTATGGGGAACTGCGCTGCTGGCCTACCTGCTTCTCTATCTGAATCATCATCATTCCTTGGGTTTCAAGATTGAAATACAAGGGAAGAACACAGGGATGAATCTTCTGATCGGAAGCCTTGCAGGGCTGATTCTGGGCCTGTTAGGGGGGCTGAACCTTCTTCTTCAGGAACCGGGGATTCTGGCCATCTTCCAGAGCGGATACATTCTGGAGAACTTCCTGCCTCAGGGGATTTTCCAGAAACTGCTGTTCCTCATCCTTTTCGCAGGCTTCCTGCCTGTGGTGGAGGAATTGTATTTCAGAGGCTTTGTCTATCCCAGTCTCAACAGGAAAGGCAGCATCGTCCTGGCGGCCCTGACCAGCGCCATCTTTTCAGCTGTGATGCTGGCTGGGACTGTAAGCTTCATTTACCTTTTTCTGGCCGGACTGGCCTTCAGCCTTCTCTATGAGCGGGAAGGTAGTGCTGAAAGCCCTATCGCGGCCCATGTAGCCATGAATCTGGTCCTGACCCTGATTATCTTCATCAAAGGAGGACAGCAATGAGAAAGTATCTGATCGTTTCCCTCTCCACTGGTGGCGGGCATGTAACAGTTGCAAACAGCCTGGCTCAGGGACTGGAAGCCCGGGGAGACGAGGTTCTTGTTGTGGATCTGTTTAAAGAAATCAATGCCCTTGGCCTGCACACCTTCATCTGCGAAGGCTATAATCTTATCGCCACTAAGGCGCCCAAACTCTACGAGGGCATTTACCGTGCGGGAAACCAGCCTTTCATAGCCAAGGGGTCTTTTGACCTGACCAGGCGTCTGTCTCAGAAAAAGATCCTGGAACTAGTGCGAAACTTCCGGCCCGATGTCATCATTGCAGTACACCCCATTGCCACAGATATCCTGGGAGGTATGAAGCGCAAGGGAATCCTGGTCCGGGAAAGGCTTGTATCTGTGGTAACAGATTATCTTGCTCACTTTGTCTACTGCCATCGTCACGCCTATGTGGATGCCTATTTTGTGGGAGGGGAGGTAACCCGCCAGGACTTATTGTCCAGGGGGGTCAGCCCTGAAAAGATCCATGTCCATGGGATTCCTATCCGCCATGAGTTCTATAACCCAGGAGAAAAGCGCGCTAATGAACGCTTCACCATCCTCATCATGGGGGGGAGCATGGGCAGCCGCAATATGACGAGCGTCATGCGGCGCCTCATGGCTGTTCCTCTGCCTCTTTCCATCCTGGCTGTCTGCGGCAGGGATGAGGAGCTGAAGGACAAGATGGATGCCTTTGTGGGGAAGGACCCTTCAAAGGAAGTCACTGTATTCGGATTCACCAAGGAAGTCTACCGCCTGATGGATCAGGCCGATCTCCTGATCAGCAAGCCGGGGGGCGCTTCTGTAACAGAGGCCCTGCTCCGGAAGGTGCCTATGGTCATCCCCTACATGCTGGGGGGACAGGAAAAGGAAAACAGGGATTACCTGGTACGGGAAGGCGCTGCTATCTGGGCCGGGAACGTGCGCCAGATTACGGAACTTGTTACAGGACTGATCCAGGAGCCAGAGCGCCTGGAGGCCCTGCGGGAGAATATGGAACGGATTGCCAGAGGCTTTTCTGTGGATGCGGCGATTGATGCCCTGCGCCAGGTCTGATAATCCGGCTCAAAAGGAAAGAGTGATATGATGTTCAATGCTGTGGATTTTGAAAAGTTTCTGGAAGGGGAGTTTCTCAGCGTCCTCTTGAAGCTTGTGATTATATATGGGACCAGCGTAATATTTTCCGGCATAGCCAAACGCTTCCGCCAGCCTGCAGTCCTCGGCTATATTGTGGGGGGGATCCTCCTGGGCCTGTTCCTGGGCGCAAGAACTCCTATCACCTTTTTTACAGAACAGCTGGGGGGCTTTGCCATTGATGGCAAGACCATGGTCATTTATGATCTGTCCCAGATCGGGGTGATCCTGCTCCTTTTCATGGCCGGACTGGAGACGGATATCTCCCAGCTCCGCAAGTCTGTGGGGACCTCTGTGATCATTGCCAGTCTGGGAATTTTCGTGACTATGGTTCTGGTTGGAGGGGCTTCCCTCCTGATGGATGGCAGCTGGGCCGTAGCCCTGGCGATGGGAGTGATCCTGGCTTCTACGAGCGTCAGCATTTCGGTCCAGACCTTGACAGAAATGGGCAGGATCAAGTCTACAACCAGCGTCATCAGTACAGGGGCAGCCATTATTGACGATATTATCGGGCTCCTTCTCATCACCTTCCTGGGGATATTCCTGCAGCCTGGAATGGGGGGGGGTGACAGGGAAGTGATTTCTGTCCTATTGAAAATCTTCGGCCTCTTTGGGGCCATCGCCCTTGTTGGTTTTGTGGTTGTGAAGCTGAATGAGCGTATTGTAGGCCATAGCCTTTATGTGAAGTATCATGATCAGATTCTCATGGGAGTGCTGGCCTTCTGCTTCATTCTGGCCTATTTTGCCCAATACCTGGGTGTTTCCGTCATCATTGGCGGATACTTTGCAGGGCTGATGCTATCCGCGACAAAACTGAAGAAGCCTATTGAGGATAATTTGCGGCCCATTGAGGAGCTGTTTTTCGCTCCCTTGTTCTTTATGTCCATCGGTCTTTCTCTGGACCTCCGGAATGTCTGGGAGGTGCTGCTTGTGGGACTTCTTATGGGGGTTCTGGCCATGGCAGGGAAGATCATGGGCTGCGGCCTTGGCAGCAGGCTTACTGGAGGAACCCCAAGAAGCAGTCTGAAGGTCGGGGCTGCCATGGTTCCCCGGGGAGAGGTCTCCTTCATTTCCGCCAGCATCGCTTCCGGGATGGGACTGATTAATGATGGGCATATGGCCATCGCCGTCATTGTCGTCATCCTGACCTCTTTATTTACCCCAACATTGCTGAAAATCGCCTATCGGGAGCCTAAGAAAGGGCTGAATCCCGGAGAAGGAGGATCCTTATGAAGTTTTACCGTAAGACACAAGGAGCCGTATTGGGCGGCGTATGCCTGGGTCTGGCCCAGGAAACCAAGACAGACCCCTTTCTAGTGCGGATTCTGACCTTGGGATTCTTTGTCTTTTCTGCAGGAGTGGTGGGATTGATCTACCTGATCCTGTGGACTGTCCTGCCGGCAGAAGACAGCAACACCACTATCCGGGAGGAACTGGTGGAGCGCCTGCGGAGCCTGGAGCCCCTGAAGGGACAGATGGGGAATCCCCGGCTGGCAGGAGGGATTCTACTGGCCCTTGGAGGAGTCCTGCTCCTAGGCTGGATTCTGCCCATGGAAGCCATCATAAAGGGGCTGCTGCCCCTGGCTCTGGTTGCAGGCGGGATATGGCTTCTCTACCGTTCCGGGGGCAGTGGGAAGAGCTAAAAGTTTATGAATTTTAACAAAGCGTCTTGACAAAGATTCTGCCCCATATTACTATGGTATCACTAGGAAAACATTATATAGGAGGAGATTGAAATGAGCACATTAGACAACCTTATGGCAGCTTTTGCCGGAGAATCCCAGGCTAACAGAAAGTACCTTGCTTATGCAAAAAAAGCAGAGGCAGAAGGCTACAAGGCCGCTGCCAGAATGTTCCGGGCTGCAGCAGAAGCAGAAACCTTCCATGCCCATGCCCACCTGAATGCAGCAGAAAAGGTCCTGAACACAGCTGAAAACCTGAAAGATGCTGTTGGCGGCGAGACCTATGAGTATGAGTCCATGTACCCTCCTTTCCTGGAAGAGGCGCAGAAGGACGGCAATGCCAAAGCCATCCGTTCCTTCACCTATGCCATGGAAGCGGAAAAGGTCCATGCCCGCCTCTTTGCGGAAGTGCTGGAAAATCTTAACGATGAAGATGACAGCATCTTCTACCTCTGCCCAGCCTGCGGTTATGTAGAGCGTAACGGTTTCCCGGACAGCTGCCCGATCTGCAGCGCCAAAGGGAGCTCCTTCCTGCGTATCGAATAATCCTTGCACAGAAAAAAAGAAAACCGCTGATTTCGGTCAGCGGTTTTTTATTGGCAGCCTTTGGCGGATTTCCTCAAGATGCTTCAGGGAAAGCTCCTGGAGGAGGATCCCCTCTCTTTCATCCAGTTCCCCCAGCACCTCCCCCCAGGGTCCCAGAATCATGGAATGGCCATAGGGATCATAGGAGGCTTCAGGATCGGTAGCAGGAGAGCAGAGGGCTACATAGGCTTGGGCATCCAAGGCTCTGGCCTGTCCCAGAAGCCTGTAGTGCGGAGGTCCGGAAACTTTATTGAAGGCTGCCGGGACTGCGATAAGGAAAGGATCCGCTTCAGCCAGGCGCTGGAAGAGGGATGGGAAGCGGAGATCAAAGCAGATAGCCACTCCCAGAACTCCCAGGCTTGTCCTGGCTATGAAGGGGGCCTCTCCAGGGGATAGGGTGTCCGATTCCCGGTAGGTGAGGCCAGGATAGTCCACATCAAAAAGGTGGATCTTCCGATATTTCCCAAGGAAGCGCCCATCCTCGAAGACGTAGCAGGTATTGTATATCTGGCTCCCTTCCCGCTCAGGATGGCTGCCTCCCACCAGGATAAGATTCCGGCTTTCTGCCTCCAGAAAGCGCCACACAGGGCCGCCTTCCTCCTCCGCCAAGGCCTGGAAAGAGGCAGCTTCGTAAGGGCATGCGAACATCTCAGGCAGGATGGCGATCTGAGCCCCGCTCTTTCTGGCCTGTTCCAAGGCTGCCGAGGCGGCAGCCAGGCTTTCCTCCAGAGAAGGGCGGACCTTCAGCTGGCAGAGAGCGGTTTTAAGGCCGGTCATGGTAGATGTCCTTCCCGTGCGCGGAGATGGGAATCCCCACTATCATGAAGGCTTCCGGAAGAAGGCCCAGGGCTTTGGCAGCGATTCCTGCAGAGTGGAAGATGCGGAAGTCTGCCCGATGATCCATGGCTGCCCCGGCGGCAAAACCAAGGGCGATGCCCAGATCCACAGGGCCATAGACGCAGGTCCCGTGGACCGCCTCGCTTTCCAGGCAGTTGGCATAGCCGCAGTTCCCGCAGGGGTCGATTCCCCTGTAGCCTCCTTTGACCCCCAGAAGGAGGATGGCCGGGGAGGCTTCCAGATTCCCTGCATCCCTCGCCAGAAAGGGCCGTCCCAGGCTTTCCGCCATTTCCCGCATTGCAGCGATAAGTGGGAGGCGGTCCACCCCCGTGAGGATCAGGCTGCTGATGTGGTCCGTTCCTTTCGCTTTAGGAGCTGTGCGGGCTGCAGCAGCCATGGCCTGGGCGATGGCCAGGAGGGCCGCTTCTTCTGCCTGCATGCTGTTGATCTTCATGATTGCCTCCTGTTCAGGGCTTAGTTGCTGCGGTTTCTGGTTTCGTTCAGGAGCCCTCCGGCCAGAAGAATGCGGATCGCTCTGGGAGAGAGGTCGTACTCCAGGGGATACTCTTCCCCTTTTGTCAGGTTTTTCAGGAGCAGGGGGGCACCCTGTTCCAGAGACTGGGCGACTGCCGGGATTTCCAGCTGGTCTCCCTGGCTGATCCGCTCATAATCCGCTTCCTGTGCAAAGGTCAGGGGCAGAAGGCCGAAGTTCACCAGATTGGCTTTGTGGATCCGGGCGAAGGATTTGCAGATGACCCCCTTGACCCCCAGGTACATCGGGGCCAGGGCAGCATGCTCTCTGGAAGAGCCTTGGCCGTAGTTGTGTCCTCCTATGATGAAACCGCCGCCTTTTTCCAAGGCCCGTTGGCTGAAGGTGGGATCCACCTGGGTGAAGACATATTTGGAGATTTCCGGTATGTTGGAACGCAGGGGCAGGATCTTAGCCCCTGCGGGCATGATGTGGTCTGTGGTGATGTTGTCCTCTACCTTCAGGAGGACTTCCCCCTGCAGATCCTGCCCCAGGGGCCTGCCCACAGGGAGGGCCTTGATATTGGGGCCCCGGAGGATTTCCACCTGGCTGCCGTCTGCAAGGGGCGGAATAATCATATTGTCATCAATGAGATACTGCTCCGGCAGGGCTACAGCAAGGTCTGCTTCCAGGCTCCGGGGATCTGTGAATATTCCTGTCAGGGCGCTGGCAGCTGCGGTTTCCGGGCTGACCAGATAGATTCCGGCATCCTTCGTCCCGCTTCTGCCCAGAAAGTTCCGGTTGAAGGTCCGGAGGGATACCGCTTTGCTCCCCGGGGCCTGGCCCATACCGATGCAGGGCCCGCAGGCAGATTCCAGAATCCGGGCGCCGGCACCAATGAGATCCCGAAGGGTCCCTTCTGCTGCCAGCATCTCGAAAACCTGTTTGGATCCCGGGGAGATGACCAGGCTGACGCTAGGATGGATGGTACGCCCCTTGAGGATCCGGGCCACACGCACCAGGTCTGTATAAGAGGAGTTGGTGCAGCTTCCGATGGCCACCTGATTCACAGGCATCCCCGCCAGGGAAGAGACTGTTTTAATGTTATCCGGGCTGTGAGGGGCTGCTGCCAGAGGCTCCAGACTGGAAAGATCGATGTCGATCAGGGTATCATAGGTGCAGTCCGGATCGGCGCTTAAGGGCTGCCACTGGCTTTCCCGGCTCTGGGCCCGGAGGAAGGAGCGGGTGACCTCGTCACTGGGAAACAGGGATGTGGTAGCTCCCAGTTCCGCACCCATGTTCGTGATGGTAGCCCGTTCCGGCACGCTGAGGCTTCCGACGCCTTCTCCGTGATACTCGATGACCCGGCCCACCCCGCCTTTGACCCCCAGAAGTTCCAGGACCTTGAGAATCACGTCTTTGGCGGAAACCCCGAAGGGAAGGCTGCCGGAAAGGCGAACCCCAACCACTTCAGGAACTGTGAGATAGAAGGGGCCTCCAGCCATGGCCACAGCCACATCCAGACCCCCTGCCCCGATGGCCAGCATTCCCAGGCCTCCTCCTGTGGGGGTATGGCTGTCACTGCCAAGAAGGGTCTTCCCTGGAATGCCGAAGCGTTCCAGATGGACCTGATGGCAGATGCCATTCCCGGGCCGGGAGAAATACAGGCCGTATCTGGCCGCAACAGACTGGAGAAATGCATGGTCATCCGCATTCTCAAAGCCAGTCTGCAGGGTGTTATGGTCTACATAGCTTACGGAAAGCTCTGTTTTAACCCGGGGTATGCCGATGGCCTCGAATTGGAGATAGGCCATGGTTCCTGTGGCATCCTGGGTCAGGGTCTGATCAATGCGGATGCCGATTTCCTGCCCCTTGTCCAGAGAGCCTTCCAGCAGGTGGTCTGCCAGGATTTTTTCAGTCAGTGTCTTTGCCATTTCTTTCACCTCGGAATTTACTATATGCCAATATATTATAGCAAAAAAAGTGGTAATATAATAGGGATGATAACAGAGAAGGGAGGGTGTCTCAGATGGAGATTGTCCTGTATCAGCCGGAGATCCCCGGGAACACGGGGAATATCGCACGGACCTGTGCGGTGACAGGCACAGTCCTGCATCTCATCCGCCCCTTGGGCTTCCTCCTGGAGGATAAGTACCTGAAGCGGGCGGGGCTGGACTACTGGGAGGCCCTGGAACTCCATATCCATGAGAGCTGGGAGGCTTTCCGGGAGAAGCATCCCGGACCTTGCTTCTATCTCTCCACCAAAGGCCGGCAGGCTTATGATCAGATCGCCTATCCCCGGGAGGGCTTCCTTGTTTTCGGCCCTGAGACCCGAGGGCTGCCTCTGGAAATCCTGGAAAAGGATTGGGACAGGGTCTGCAGAATCCCTATGGGTGATAAGTTTCGCTCCTTGAACCTAAGCAATGCCGCAGCGATTGTCCTGTACGAGGCCCTGCGCCAGCAGGGCTTTCCAGGGCTGCGCTGATGATGCGCTTCCTTGTCCTTTCGGACACCCACTGTCCCCGTAGCCCGCTGCCTGGAGATCTTAGCCCCCTGATGTCCGGGATGGAGGGTATCATCCATTGCGGGGATTTCAGCGATTATGATTCATTCCTGTCTCTGGAAGCCTATGGCCTGCCTGTTTATGGTGTAACTGGAAACAATGACCCTTGGGAGCTGAGGCGGATCCTGCCAGAGCGGCGTATTCTCCTGCTGGGGGAACTGAAGGTGGCTGTCACCCATGGCGCCTCCTGCGGAGGCTCTGCTCATGCCTGTGCCAGACGGGAGTTTTCCGGACAGGAGGCGGATCTTATCCTTTTCGGCCACAGCCACCTTCCTGAAGCCCATCCAAGACCCGATCCACCAGCATATAATCCGGGTTCCTTCAGCCAGGGCCGGGGCAGGGGGAATACCATAGGGATCCTGGAGATTGAAGGCAGGAACCATCTGTTCAGGCATTTTTTGGTCAATTCCAGGAGAGGTGATATAATAGGGGAAATATTCCCGGGAAGAAAGGAAGAAGAACGGTGAGCCAGCCTTTTGTCCACCTCCATCTGCATACGGAATACAGCCTCCTGGACGGAGCCAACAAGGTCCAGGCTCTTCCTGCGCAGGTAAAAGAGCTGGGGATGGAAGCCCTGGCTATTACAGACCATGGCTCCATGTATGGTGTGGTGGAGTTCTACAGGGCCTGCAAGGAGGCGGGAGTCAAGCCGATCCTGGGCTGCGAGGTCTATGTTACCGAAGACCGCTTCAGCCGCCGTCCTGAAGACAGGCGCTATCACCTGATCCTCCTGGCGGAGAATCAGGAAGGCTACCACAATCTGATGAAGATCGTTTCCCGGAGCTATACCCAGGGCTACTACTATAAGCCCCGGGTAGATAAGGAGCTGCTTCAGGAATTCCATGAAGGGCTGATCTGCACAAGCGCCTGCATGGCTGGGGAAATCCCCTCCCTTCTCCGGGAGGATAATTACCAGAAGGCGGCAGAGGCTGCCCTGGCCTATCAGGAAATCTTCGGCAAGGGGAATTTCTTCATCGAAATCCAGGATCACCACATGGAAGAGGAAAAATTCCTGAACAGCCAGCTCCTGCGCCTCTCCAGGGAACTGGAAATCCCTCTTGTGGCGGCCAATGATGCCCACTATCCCAGAAGAGAGGATGCCTACAGCCATGAAGTGCTGATGTGCATCCAGATGGGGAAGACCATCCGGGATGAGCATCGCCTGGAGTTTCCCAATGATGAGTTTTATGTGAAGAGCCCCGATGAAATGGCCGCTTTGTTTCCAGGCATCCCCGAGGCCCTGGAGAATACGGTTAAGATTGCAGAGCGCTGCAACGTGACCCTGGAATTCGGACAGAACCGCCTGCCTACCTATGAGGTACCCCCCGGAGAAACACTGGAAAGCTATCTCCGGACTCTTTGTCTGGAAGGGGCGGCCAGGCGCTATGGTAAGGTGGAGGGGGCTGTGGCGGAACGGCTGGATTTCGAGCTATCCGTCATCGGACGGATGGGCTATCCCGGGTATTTCCTCATCGTCTGGGATATGATCCGCTTTGCCAGAGAACAGGGAATTTATGTAGGCCCCGGGAGGGGCTCCGCTGCCGGAAGCATTGTGGCTTATGTCCTGGAAATCACTGCTGTGGATCCTCTGAAATATGACCTTCTCTTTGAGCGTTTTCTGAATCCCGAGCGGATCAGCCTGCCGGATATCGACACGGACTTCTGCTATGTGCGCCGGGGAGAGGTCATTGATTATCTTGTGGGCAAATACGGGGCGGACCGGGTAGCCCAGATCGTCACCTTCGGGACCATGGCAGCCAGAGCTGCCATCCGGGATGTGGGACGGGCCCTGGACATCCCCCTGAAGGATGTGGACCGGGCAGCGAAGCTGGTTCCCGGGGAACTGAAGATCACCCTGGCGGATGCCTTGAAGAAGAGCGAGGAACTCCGGAACTTTGCTGCGGAACGGGAAGAAATCGGGCAGATGCTGGAGATTGCCAGGCATCTGGAGGGGATGCCCCGCCATGCCTCTACCCATGCGGCTGCAGTGGTCATCTCCCCGGGTCCCCTGGAGGATTATCTGCCTCTGAAACTGGAAACGGAAGGGAACCTCACCACCCAGTATGATATGACTGTCGTGGAGGAACTGGGCCTTTTGAAGATGGATCTCCTGGGCCTGAGGAACCTGACAGTTGTGGGAGAGACCCTGAAGAAGCTCCGGGAGGGGAAGGGGCTGGAGCTTTCCATAGAAGATATCCCTCTGGAGGATCCCCGGACCTATGAGCTCCTCTGCACCGGGAAGACAGGGGGAATCTTCCAGCTGGAATCCCGGGGGATGCAGAATATCATCCGCAGCCTGCGGCCGGACTCTATCGGAGATGTCATCGCTCTGGTAGCCCTCTATCGCCCGGGACCTATCGGCAGCGGGATGATTGAGGATTTCATTAGCCGAAAGCATGGGAAAACAGCGGTAACGTACCTCCATCCCTTGCTGGAGCCCATCCTGAAGGATACCTATGGGGTCATCCTCTACCAGGAACAGGTCATGAGGATCGCCCAGGTTCTGGGAGGCTTCACCTTAGGAGAAGCAGATAATCTCCGGAAGGCCATGGGCAAGAAGAAGCCTGAAATTATAGAGAAGAACCGCCAGGCCTTCCTGGATGGCTGCCGCAAGGGGGGAATCCCTGAAAAGCTGGCAGAAGAGATTTTCGGCCTTATCGAATATTTCGGGGGCTATGGCTTTAACAAGTCCCACAGCGCAGCCTATGGGATTCTGGCTTATCAGACAGCCTGGCTGAAAGCCAATCATCCTGAGGAATACATGGCCTCCCTCCTTTCCAGCGTCATCATGGATAGCGGGAAGGTCCATCAGTATCTGGCAGAGTGCCGGCAGATGGGGATCCGGGTCCTGCCTCCGGATGTGAATGAAAGCAAGGAAGACTTCATCGTGCGAGGGGGAGAAATCCGCTTCGGGCTTTCAGCAATCCGCAATATCGGGTATAATTCCATCGCATCTATCATCAAGGCAAGAGCGGAAGGGCCCTTCGAAGATATTGATGATTTCTGCAGCCGGGTTGACCTAAGGACTACTGGGAAGAAGGTTATCGAAAACCTGGTGATCAGCGGTGCCTTCGACGGCATGGGCTATCCCAGAAAAAGCCTGATCCTGGCAGCGGGGGATGCCTATGACAGGGGCCTTGCCCTGCAGCGCGACAAAGACAGCCAGCAAGTATCCCTTTTCGATCTGGATTCTATGGCTGGAAGCACCCCTGGAAAGACTATGGTTGGCAAGGAGGAATTCCCCCCGGGTGAGCTTCTTTCCAAGGAACGGGAAATGCTGGGCTTCTATCTTTCCAGCCATCCCTTTGATCTCTACCCTACGCTCCGGGAGGCCCGGGGCTTC
>CAYMDI010000028.1:0-15453 GCA_964389165.1 uncultured Eubacteriales bacterium
AGCTTGTCTTTGACGCTTTCGGCCTGGAGGACCTCCTGGGCCTTGGGGATATCGGGGCCTATGGAGCTCTTCCTGTCATGGAAGGCAAAGCCATCCTCTTCAAGGCCTTTGCCGGGATTGATGCAGTGCCCTTATGCCTCAGGGGTCTCTGCCCGGAAGAAATGGTACGCTTTCTAGAGAGCATGGAACCGACTTTCGGGGGGATCAACCTGGAGGATATCAGCGCCCCGGACTGTTTCTATATTGAAAAGGAACTCCAAAAACGCACTTCCATCCCTATTTTCCATGACGATCAGCATGGCACGGCCGTGGTCACCCTGGCCGCGCTCCATAATAGCCTGAGACTCGTCGGGAAGCTGATGGAAGACCTGAAAGTTGTAGTGAATGGGGCTGGGGCGGCTGGAATGGCTATCGCCTCCATCCTCCTTGATGCCGGAGTCCGGGAACTCCTGATTCTCGATCGCAGAGGGATTCTTTTTGAAGGCAGGAAGGAAGGGATGAATCCATACAAAGAGGAGATAGCCCGGCGCACTAATCCCAAGGGGCAGGCAGGAGATCTGGCTCAGGCCCTGAAGGGGGCCGATGTCTTCATTGGCGTTTCTGAGGGGGGGCTCCTGGACAGAGAAAAGGTCAGGAGTATGGCGGCGGATGCCATCATCTTCGCCCTGGCCAACCCCAATCCGGAAATCATGCCGGAAGAAGCACGGATAGGGGGAGCGGGAATCATCTGCACGGGAAGGTCCGATCTTCCCAATCAGGTGAACAATGTCCTGGCCTTTCCGGGAATATTCAAAGGCGCACTGGATGCTGGCGCACGACGGATCAATGAAGAGATGAAGCTTGCTGCTGCAAAAGCCATCGCTTCTCTGGTATCTGACCAGGACCTGAATCGGGATTATGTAATTCCCAGTCCCTTTCAGCCAGGGGTGGCCGATACGGTGGCAAAGGCGGTAGCCCAGGCTGCAGTAGAATCCGGTGCCGCAGGTCCTCTGGAAAAATGAACTCTTATCGGACAATCCAGGAAGGGCCGGAAGCACGGCTTATGGCCGGGAATTCCCTCTTTATTGCCTGGGGCCGGGAAGCAAAGACCTTGGAGGACATGCGTCAGCTCAAGGAAGAAGCCAGGGTCCGCTACCCCGATGCCACCCATCACTGTCTGGGAGGGGTTCTGGGAGGGCAGATCCTGGGAGATGATGACGGAGAGCCTTCGGGAACGGCAGGGGCTCCCATCTGCAATGCTCTGAGAAGCCAGGGTCTGGAAAACTGTGCAGTGGTCGTGGTTCGCTACTTCGGAGGGCGGAAGCTGGGGATCCGGGGCCTGCTGGAGGCTTATGGTCAGGCAGCCAGAAGCTTACTTAGCACATCTGTTCTGCGGGAAAGAATACAGGGTCTTGTTTTTGCCGTGGACTGCGATTATCCTCTGGGAGAGGAATTGTGTAATCCGAAAGCCCATCCCGGACTTCTCCTGCTCAGCAAGGAGTATGGCGCTGTCATGAGCCTGAGGTTCTTTCTCCCCCTGGAGGAAGAGGGACGCTACCGCAGCCTTCTGGCTGCCCGGGGAGCTCGGATCACTGAAGAAGGAAGAGGCTTTTACTAGTATCCAATCCCCGGACCCTGTGATATAATATGGGTCGGAGGTGCGTATGTCTATCATTGAAAAGAAGGATGATCTCATAGAAGCCATTAAAAGCAGTACAGAATACAGAGACTATCTGGAAGCCAAGGCCCTGCTGGCCCAGCATCCGAGACAGCAGGATATCCTGGATGAATATAAGAAGAAGCTTCTGGAAAGCCAGCTGGGCCAGTTTCTGGGAGAAGGGGTCACCAGGGACATACAGGAAGAGCTGGATGAGATTTATCAGGAAATATCAAGTTACGGAGTCATCAACGATTATCTGATGGCGGAATACAGGCTTAAGAACATGCTGTCAGGGATTTATCAGGATCTCAGCCACATCATTGAGGCAAGCGATGGCCGTAGCCAATACTATCTGTAAGGAGCTGAAGATGGAAAAGAATAACAAGCCTGGGGAGCTGAAGATCAACGGGGCAGCAGCACAGAACAAACAGAAAGTGAAAAGCAGGAAAAAGCCGAAAAGGCTTTCCCGCCAGCTCATGATGAAGATCGTAGCCATGGTCTTGGTAATCGCCTTTCTGGGCGGAGTGGTCGGGACAACGGCCATCTATCTTCTGGGCCGCACGAGCCAGACTCCCGGCTCCAATATCATCCAGTATAATGCTATTGAAGATCTGGAAAAGGAAAGAGAAACCCTGGAAGCGGCCTATGAGAAGGATGAGGAGGACAATGACAGCCTTCTCCAGCTGATCAACATCTATTCAGAGCTGGGTTACAGCTATCGGGGAGAAGGGGATGAGGAAAAGGCTGTCAGCTATTTCCTGAAGGCCGCAGAACGCTCTCTGGAACTCAAGGAAAATAATCCGGCCATGGCAACCTCAGCAGACTATCTGATTGCCGGGAATTATGCAGAAGCTGGAAAGCTGGATGAAGCGGAAGCCCTTATCCGCGGCGTCGTGGATAAGGGCAGCGATCCGCTGACGGCAAGGATCATTTATGCAGAGTTTCTGATTAACAAGCGTCAGGATCAGGCAGGGGCCAACGCACAGATCGATGCCGCCCTGGCTGCAGCTACTTCAGATGGAGAACGGGAGTATGTGGAGAGCCTGGTAGAGCAGTACAAGCTGAGATAAGACTGATTACAGAGAATGAGAGCCTTCGGGCTCTTTTTTATGGAAAAAACGGATAAAGTGGAAAAAAGTGGGGGAAAATGGTGCAAAGTGGAGGGCCCTGTGATATAATCAGCCCATAAGGTGGTGAGTGGCATGGTGCCCTTTGTGGGAGAATACCGTCATAGCCTGGACGGCAAAGGAAGGCTGATAATCCCAGCCCGATTCCGTTCGGCTTTGGGAGAGCGGATCTATCTCAGCAAAGGCTTTGAGTCCTGCCTGCTGATTCTCACCCCGGAAGAAATAGCTAAAATCCAGTCCAGAATCATGGAGGATTCCCTTACGGACAAGGCTGTCCGGAAATTTGCCAGAGCCTTTTTCTCAGGGATGGTAGAAGAGGCCTTTGACAGTCAGGGACGCATTCTGATCCCCCCTCATCTGAGGGATTTTGCCGGCCTGAAAGGGGATGCGGTGATAGCAGGTACAGGATTCTATGTTGAAATATGGGAAAAGGAAGCCTGGGATAAGGGCTCGGCTGAACTGGACATGGAGCGGATGACCCTCTCAGACTTCCTGGGCAGCGTGGGATGATGCGCCATGAGACTGTCCTTCGGGACGAGGCCATTGCCGCCCTGAAGGTAGAGCCGGGAGGGATTTACGTGGACTGCACCCTGGGAGGGGGAGGACACAGCCTGGAAATCGCCAGAATGCTTCAGGGAAAGGGCCGCCTCATCGCAATCGATCAAGATGACTACGCACTGGCCAGAGGCAGAGAACGTCTGGCTGAGTTCACCAATATAACTTTTGTCAAAGAGAATTTCAGGAATCTCAAGGCTGTCCTGAAAGAGCTGGGCATTCCGGAGATACAAGGAGCCCTGGCAGACTTGGGTGTTTCATCCTTCCAGTTCGATGATGGAGACAGAGGCTTCAGCTATCGGACAGATGCCCCGCTGGATATGCGGATGGATCAGAGCCAGGACCTCACCGCCAGAGACATTCTGGCAGCATGGCCCAAGGAACAGCTGGAGCGGATCTTCCGGATCTATGGGGAGGAACGGAATGCAGGCAGGTTTGCAGCAGGAATCTGCAGGCAGCGGGAGATCAAAGCCATTGAGACGACTGGAGAACTTACGGAGGTCCTTCGGAACCAGCTGACTGAAAAAGAGAAACGGCAGCCCGGGCATCCGGGAAGGAAAGTCTTCCAGGCACTGCGTATCGCTGTGAACCGGGAGCTGGAAGCCTTGGAAGACCTTCTCCCTGCCATGGAAGAAAGCCTGGCCAAGGGGGGGAGGATGGTCCTTATCAGCTTCCATTCCCTAGAAGACAGACTTGTCAAGGAATTCATACGCAGCAGGGAAAACCCCTGCATCTGCCCGCCGGACTTCCCCCACTGTGTCTGCGGGAGGGTGCCTTCCCTAAGGTCCCTTACAAGAAAGCCAGTGATGCCCGGTGAGGATGAGCTGGCTGCCAACCCTCGTTCCAGGAGCGCCAAGCTCCGGGCAGCAGAAAAGCGATAGGAGGCTTACATGAAACGGATCAGAAAAGAAAAAAAGAACAGCTACAAGCGGATCATCCTGCTGATGGGTCTTCTTATCGTCTTCATTACTGCCAAAGGCCTGTCTGCAAATCTGGATCAGAAAAACCAGAGCCTGCAGAAGGAAGTGGCGGAACTGGCCAGTACGAACCAATGGATTAAATCTCAGATTTCTGATAAAATATCCCTAGACAAGATTGAAGCCTATGCCAGAGAGAACCTGCTGATGATGGATGCTGCAGGGGCCAGTGTGACAAGAGCTGCTGTGGATATGGAGCGGATCAGCCAGACCAATACTGTAGCCACAGAAAGCACCTGGACCGAGAGGCTTCAGCAGAATGTGGGTGATATCTTCAATGGGAAGCAATAACAAGGACGGAAAGACGGAAAGAAAGTTTAAGAAGAAGCCCCCTGCAAAGGGAAAGGATTTCCAGGGCATGCGCTGGATTCCTTTGGTTGCAGGGCTCTTTTTTTTAGTGATTGTAGCGCGCCTGTTCCAGATTCAGGTCCTGCTGGCCAATGAGCTTCAGGATGAAAGTCATGAGATGAGGGAGGAAGAGCGGGTCATCAAAGCGCCTAGAGGATCGATTTATGATGCCAATGGCATAGAACTGGCAGTGGATGCATCTGTGTATTCCTTGTGGATCGATGCCAGCTATCTCAGAAGCAATCTGACAAGAAACAATGTGGGGAAAGAGGAAGCGGCTGCTGCCATAGCCGGGATCCTATCCCTTGAGCCAGGCTATGTCCTCAGGAAGATCGAACTGAACAGCGGCTTCGTCTGGCTGAAAAAGGAAGTGTCTTTTGAAGAAGTGGAGGGGATCAAGGCCCTGGAATATACAGGCCTGTACTTTCAGGAAGAGCCTTCCAGATATTATCCAGGCCATGCTGCAGGCGGGAACCTGCTGGGATTCGTGAATAAGACAGGGACAGGTGTGGCAGGGATCGAATCCACATACAATGCAGTCCTCCAGGGGGAGGATGGGTATATGACAGGAGAGCTGGACGGGCGGAAAAATTTTATTGCCAATACAGAAAAAATACTGAAAGAAGAGGTTCCCGGGAATTCGATCACCCTTACTATTGACCAGAAAGCCCAGTATATAGCCGAGCGGGAAATCGCTAACATCCGCAGGGAACTCAACCCCGATAACGCAGTTATCATGGTGATGGAGACCAAAACCGGGGCCATCCTGGCTTCAGCCAACACGAACACCTATGATCCCAACAACTATAAGGACCTGGACACTGCCCTTTTCACCACCTTGGAATTCCAAAGCGTTTTCGAACCCGGCTCCATTATGAAGATCGTTACCTCCGCAGCAGCCATCAATGAGAATGTCTCCAATGAGTCCAGTACCTACTACGCCAATGGCTTCCGGAAAATCGGGACCCATACCATAAAATGCCATATCTATCCAAGTGCCCATGGGGAAGAGACCATGACGGAAGCGATGGCAAACTCCTGCAATCCGGTCTATGTGGATATCGCCATGCTTTTGAAGAAGAAAGATCCGGACATCTGGTTTGAATACCTCGATCGCTTCGGCTTCGGCAGCAGAAGCGCCATTTCCTTTGGTGGCGAGTCTCCGGGGATCATGCCTGCCGGAACAGGAGATATCTACCATGCAACGAGTGCGATCGGACAGGGGATTGCTGTCACTCCTGTGCAGATGCTGGTAGCTGCCTCAGCCGTAGCCAATGACGGGCAGAAGATGAAGCCCCTCCTGGTAAAGAACATCCTGAATGCAAATGGGGAGGTTATCCAGGAATTCGAACCTACTATTGAGGCCCAGGTAGTAAGCAAGGATACGGCAGAGGCAGTCCAGCGGATGATGGTTTCCGTTGTAGAGCAAGGCATTGGAACCGCTTTCCGCCTTTCAAATGGGATCTCCTCCATGGGCAAGACTGGAACAGCCCAGAAGGCAGCCCCGGGTGGCGTTTATGCTTCAGGAAAGTATGTCCTCACTTATGTGGGGATGGCACCTGCAGAGGACCCTAAGTATACGGTTCTGGTATTCATCGACGAGGCCAGAAAGAACGGCCATGTCAGTTCCACTACGGCTCCTTACTACAAAGCGGTCATGGAAGACATCCTGGCTCTGTACGGCGAGACGGCCGGAGCCGCCGCAGTTCCCAACACTCAGGTCATGGTTCCGGACCTTGCCGGACTGCCCCTGGAGGATGGCAGGATCCTTCTGGATAGCCTCGGACTGGTCCTGGTCCCGGCAGGGAGCGGGTACATTGTCCGGCAGAATCCGAAAGCCTTTACGGTACTCCAGAAGGGCGGGGAAGTCCGAATTGAAGCAGAGGAAGCCGTGCTTACAGAGACACAGACAATTGTCCCCACATTCCTGGGCTTAAGGCTGCCTGCAGCCATTGCCAGAGGGGAGGGTGCCGCCCTGAAGATGACCTATAAGGGGACCGGGGTAGTGCGCAGCCAGAACCCTGCACCAGGAACCATGGTGGAGAAGGATACTGAAGTGATTATAGAGTTGGGGGAATGAGAATGAAGCTTTCCATGCTAATCCGGAATATGCATTGCGAATACCTGGGCAGGGAAGAGGAGACGGAAATCCGCAGTGTGGAATACGACTCCCGGAAAGTGAAAGAAGGGTCTCTCTTTGTTGCAGTAAGAGGCTATGAGACCGATGGCCATCAATATATTCCCATGGCTTTGGAGAAGGGTGCTGCCGCTATCATTCTGGAGGATCAGGGTTTCCTGGACAAAGGAATATCAGCGTACAATGGGGTTTTCCTGAAGGTGCCTGATAGCCGGATTGCACTGGCTCAGGCCAGTGCGGCCTTTTTTGGCCATCCTGCCCTTTCCCTGAAGGTGATCGGCGTCACAGGGACCAACGGCAAAACCTCTGTCACCCACCTCCTGAAAAGCATCCTCACAGCAGCTGGACATAAGGCCGGGGTCATCGGCACCATCGAAAATCAGATTGGGGAGGAATCCTTCCCGGCCCAGGTGACTACCCCTGAATCCAAGGATCTTCAGGAACTCCTCCACCAGATGGTAGAGAAAGGCTGTGAATACTGCATCATGGAGGCTTCCAGCCATGCCCTGTATCTTGAAAGAACCCATGGCATCCCCTTCAGGGGAGGGATCTTCACCAACCTCACCCAGGACCATCTGGACTTCCATGGAACCATGGAAGCCTATCTGGAGGCTAAGCTAAAGCTGTTCAAAGGGCTTTCCCAGGAGGCCTTTGCCATTATCAACAGAGATGATCCTGCAGCAGATAAGGTAGCTGCAGCCTGTCCCTGTCCTGTGACGGGGTATAGCCTTCATGCACCCTCGGAACTTCAGGGACGGGAGATCCATATGAGCCTGAAGGGAACCTCTTACTTCGTAGAGACCGGTCAGGGAAGAATTCAGATCAAGATGGGCCTTATGGGAGCATTCAGCATCTACAACAGCCTTGCCGCCCTTGGAGCCGCACTGGCTTTGGGGATCCCCCCCCAGGCCATTGAGGATGGGATTGCCAGGGTGAAGGTTAAGGGCCGTTTCGAGGTCGTGGAAAGCCAAGAGGATTTCGCCGTGGTGGTTGACTATGCCCATACCCCTGACGGGCTTTTCAATGTCCTTGCTTCGGCAAGGGAAATCAGCCAGGGCAGGGTCCTTTGCGTATTCGGCTGCGGGGGAGACAGGGACAGGAGCAAAAGGCCGCTTATGGGCCGTGTGGCAGCAGAAGGCTGTGACGAGTTCATCATTACCTCAGATAACCCCAGAACAGAAGATCCTATGTCTATCATCAGGATGATCGAGGCCGGCGCCAGAGAGGCTGGGGGAAGCTTCCAGACCATTGAGAACAGAAAAGATGCGATTGGAGCAGCCATTGCCATGGCGAAGCCAGGAGATATTGTTGTGATTGCCGGAAAGGGCCATGAAGATTATCAGATCCTGGGCAGGGAAAAGATCCATTTCAGCGATGTTGAGACTGCCAGGGAATTCCTGGATAAGGGGAGGAGAAAGGCATGATCGGAAGCCTGAAGGAAATCAAGGAGTGGCTGGGGATTCCAGCCAGACTTGGAGATGAGGGCCTCAAGGTTGCTGCTGTTTCAACAGATACCCGGACCATCGGACCCGGGTCTCTTTTTGTTGCCTTGAAAGGGGAGACTTTCGATGGGGATGACTATGTGGAAAGCGCCTTGGAGAAAGGTGCCATCGCTGCCATCACCCATAAGTCAGGAGGGAATGACCCCCGGCTGATCCAGGTCCCGGATACTCTTCTGGCCTATGCCTCACTGGCCAAGGGCTATCGGAGAGCTAAAGGATTTACTGTGGTGGGGATTACTGGCTCAAGCGGGAAGACGACGACAAAGGATATGGTGGCTTCAGTGCTGGCCACTGCTTTCAGGGTCGTGAAGACGGAAAAAAACAATAATAATCAGGTGGGCCTGCCCCTGACCATCCTTTCAGCACCGGAGGACACTCAGATCCTGGTTCTGGAAATGGGCATGAGAGCCTTGGGTGAAATCGCCTATCTTGCTGAAACTGCCCTTCCGGATATCGGCATTATTACAAACATCGGAGTGGCCCATATGGGAGAACTGGGAAGCCAGGAGAATATCTTCCGCGCCAAAGGCGAGCTGCTGGAAGCCCTGCCTGAAACAGGGACAGGGATTGTCAGCGGAGAAGATGGCTTTGCGGAGCGGCTGCGGGAAAGGACGAAAGCCAGGATCATCAGCTGCGGCTTTGGGGGCGATGCCGGGGTGCGGGGAGAGATTCTGGAGGAGCATTCCGGGACCACCCGCTTCAGGCTCCATCGTGAAGGAGAGGCTTATGAGATCCATCTGCCATACATCGGACGTCATCTGATTCTGGACAGCCTGATGGCCCTGGAAGCCGGGGCGCTTCTGGGAGTCCCTGTCCTTCAGGGCGCCGAAGCGCTGGCTCAGCGGAAGACAGAGCCAGGCCGCCTTCACATAGTCCAGGGAAACAGGTTCACTATCATTGATGACACCTATAATGCCAACCCTCAGTCGATGAAGGCCTCCCTGGATGTCCTCTGCACTTTTCCGGGAAGGAAGGCAGCGATTCTGGGGGATATGCGCGAACTGGGCTCTCAGGAAGTGGACTATCACCGGGAAATCGGGCGTTATGCCTTTGAAGCGGGTGTTGACGCCATTGCAGGCATCGGGAAGCTAGGGGCTGAAATCGCTCAAGGCTTTCTGGCTGCTGGGGGATCCAGGGAGAATGTCTTCCTGGATCCTGAGGGAAAATTGGCGGGCAGAGATCTTTATGGTATACTGAAGGACGGAGATTCGATTCTGGTGAAAGCATCCAGAGCCATGGGCCTGGAACGGATCGTCCGGGATCTGGAAGGAATAGGAGAATGACAGCAATAAAACTGGCCCTGCCGGCCATACTGGGCTTCGCAGCTACAGTAGTCCTGGGGCATTTCCTTATAAAGAAACTGATAGAAATGAAGGCTGCCCAGACCATCCGGGATGATGGTCCTGCCAGCCACCTGAAAAAGGCAGGGACGCCCAGCATGGGGGGGCTTATGTTCCTCATCCCCTGGTTCCTGGGGGGGATCTGGTTTCTGCCGCATACCCTGCTGCCTCTGCTGGTTATGGCAGGTTACGGAGGGATCGGCCTTTATGATGATCTGGACAAGCGGGTCATCAACAAGCGAGGGGGCCTGGCCATGGGGAAGAAGTTCATCCTTGAAGCAGGGATCGGCCTGGCTGCAGGGCTATTCCTGCTGCTCCAGCAAAGCCGGGAAATCGGCTTTACCCAGGGAATCCGCTTTGAAGCAGGCCCGGTACTCTTCCTGCTTTTCATCCTTTTCTTCCTCCTTGCGGTCACCAACGGGGTAAACTTTACAGATGGCCTGGATGGACTTCTTGCGTTGGTCACCCTGCCTGTATTCCTCCTGTTCGGCTTTATTGCCTTAGATCAGGGGAAGGGAGAGCTGGCGGCTTTTGCCTTCGTGGCGGCTGCAGGCCTTCTGGGCTTCATGCTGTATAACCGTCACCCTGCCAGGGTTTTTATGGGGGACACGGGATCTTTGGCCATTGGGGCACTCATCGCAGCTTTTTCCATCCTGCTGAAGGTCGAGCTTCTGCTCTTAATCTTTGGATTGATTTACTGGATAGAAAGCCTTTCCGTAGTCCTTCAGGTTGGCTATTTCAAAAAGACAGGTGGAAAAAGGATCTTTAAAATGGCTCCGATCCATCATCATTTCGAATTATCCGGCTGGAAAGAGACAGCTGTGGTCTGGCTTTTCTCAGGCGCTTCAGCCGCAGCCTGCCTGCTGGCCTGGGTCCTCTACCAGTGGCTTTAGGAGGGCAGATGGAATTAAAGGATAAGCATATCCTCATCCTGGGGAAGGGACGGACCGGTATGGCAGCAGCAGGCTTTCTTGAGAGCCGCTGTGCACAGGTCAGCGTGAAAGATGAGAAGGAAGATGGTCCTTTTTCGTCCCTGGATCCAAGGTCTTATGACCTGGTGGTGCAGTCCCCAGGGATTTCCAGACAGCATCCATTCCTCATAGCCTGTGATGAGGCTGGCATTCCTGTGACCAATGAGATCGAGCTCGCCTATATCCACAGTAAGGCCCCGATTTTCGGAGTGACCGGGACCAACGGAAAGACCACCATCGCTACCATGTTTCACAGCATCCTTCAATCCTGCGGCGGGAACCCCGGACTGGCGGGTAATGTGGGCCAGCCCCTTCTGGATGTCCTTGATGAGGGAAAAGATTCCTTCGTTCTGGAGCTTTCCAGCTATCAGCTGGAGGGAATCAGGAGTTTCAGGCCCAGAATTGCCATCATATCCAATCTGACCCCCGATCATCTGGAACGCCATAAGACCATGGAGAACTATCTGAGAATCAAAGCCAGGATTTATGAGAACATGGGGCCTGTGGACAGCCTGATTCTCAATGCTGATGATCCATGGCTTGCCAGGCTGGAACCTAAGGGTCCCCGTATCTTCTATTTCAGCCGCAGCAGGAAAGTACCTGGTATCTTCCTCCGGGACGGGAGGATCATCCTGAACCTGGAGGGAGAAAACGAGCTTCTTCTGGCGGATGATCTTGAAATACCCGGGGGCCATAATGTGGAAAATGCGATGGCATCCATCCTGGGTGCCGTACTAGCGGGTACAGATCCCCGTTGTGCTGCCATGGCGGCCAGGAAATTCCCAGGGGTTCCTCATCGTCTGGAATACATCCGTGATCTCCGGGGCGTGCCCTATTACAATGACTCCAAGGCCACCAATCCAGAGGCCTCTATTACAGCTCTTGCTTCCTTTCCCGGGAAACGGATCCTGGTGATTCTTGGGGGAAGCCCCAAAGAGGTCTCTTACGATAAGCTGGCTGAAGCGATCCGGGATCATGGGGCTCTGGCTATCCTTCAGGGGGGGACCGCTGAAGAAATCGGGAAAGCCCTGCGGAAAGCCGGAGTGGAAGGCTTCCATCAGACAGAAACTATGGTCCAGGCTGTGGACCTGTGCAGGGAAATAGCCCGTCCGGGGGACGTGGTCCTTCTTTCACCCGCCTGCGCCAGCTTTGATCAGTTTGCAGATTTTGAAGCAAGAGGGGAAGCCTTTAAGGAATATGTCAGGAGTATCTGAAGACAGGAAAAGAAACCGCAGAAAAGGAAAGCTGCCATCCGCCTTATGGATGGCCATTGTGGTTGGCATCCTTCTCCTGATTGGGATTTACATGGTATATAGCGCTTCTTTTGTGGGGGTGGACAGCAATCCTCCCTGGTATTACGTGAGCCGTCATCTGGCTAGCATCATGATCGGTCTGGCTGCGGGGGGGATGATGTTTTTCCTGGCCCGGATGAATCCTGGAACTCGCTTTATGATTATTCTCGGGTTTTTTCTCTTTTCCGGGGCCGCGTTAGTTGTGGCCTATCTTTTCGGGGATGTTCTGGGGGGATCCAAACGCTGGATTTCAGTGGGTTTCGGCTTCAACCTCCAGCCTTCTGAGCTGATAAAAGTGTCCTTCATCCTGCTGATGGCCGGAATCTTGGCTGGTGTCAGGCCGTCATCCAGAAAAATCCCCTGGATCCTTCTGGCCGGAATTGTTGCCGGTGCTGTAGTGGTGGAGAATTTCAGCTCAGGGCTGCTGATCTTCATTCCTGTGGTTCTCATGCTAATGGTTGTCGGGATGCGCTTTTCCGATTACCTCTTCCTTGGGATTGTGGGTCTGGCCGGGGCTGTTGGCGCCATCGTCACAGGGCCTTACCGCCTTACCCGTATTCTGAATTTCGCAGGGGTCTGGCTTAACCCGACGAAAGCAGACTACCAGGCCAAGCAGAGCTTCTATGCACTGGCGGATGGAGGGCTTCTGGGTGTGGGGCTGACAAACAGCAAACAGAAATTCTTCCACCTGCCGGAACACCATACCGATTTCATATTCGCCATTGTGGGAGAAGAATTGGGCTTCTTCATGGCTCTTCTGCTGATCCTCCTGCTCTTTTCACTGGGCTATCTGGTGATTCAGATCGCTCTTGAACTGAAGGATCCCTTTGCCAGACTTGCTGTCTTCGGCTATGGCACCCTGATCCTCCTGCAGACCTTGGTGAACCTTGCTGTGGTAACTGGCCTGGGGCCTGTGACGGGGGTGACCCTCCCCTTTATCAGCTATGGGGGAAGCTCCATGCTTTCCTTCCTGATGATGGTAGGCTTCATATTAGGTGCTGCCATACCAAGGGAGCGGAAAAGAGCGGAACGGAAAGGAAGGTAAGGATGAGAAGCACAAGGAAATCCCATTGCGTTGTCCTGACAGGAGGGAAGACCGGGGGACATATCTATCCAGCCCTGGCTATTGCAGATATTGTGGAGAGCAGATTCCAGGGCTGCCCTGTATATATCGGAGCAGCAGATGGCATGGAGTCGAAAATCCTGGCCGGGGAAACAATTCCCTTCTATGGGATTGAAGTGGCGCCATTGGTGGGTATGAGTCCGAAAAGGAAGCTGACAGGCCTCCTCAGGAATCTGAAAGGCTTCTTCCAGAGCATCAGCCTGTTAAAGAAGCTTAAGCCGTCTCTGGTTATCGGAACAGGCGGTTTTGTAGCCGGTCCGGTTCTGGCAGCAGCCTTCCTTCTTCGCATCCCGATGATTATTCATGAACAGAATGTCATGCCTGGCCTGACAAACCGCATCCTTTCCCGGGTAGCCCGGGAAATCTGGATGACCTTCAGCGAGAGCGCCGGATATTTCCCCTCTACAGCAGTAAAGGTGCTCACTGGAATGCCTTTACGGAAGAATTTCCAGGGAGTGAGCAAAGAGGATGGGAGGAAGCATTTCGCTTTTGAGGCTGCAGATAAGGTCCTCCTTGTAACCGGAGGCAGCCAGGGCTCCCGCATCATCAATGAGACGATTACAGCGCTTTACGGGGATATAATCGGAAAGCTTGGTTATCGTATACTGCATATCACAGGGCCTTCCTTTTATCAGGGGATTATAGATAACCTGAAGCCCGGGGAGCAGGATGACCTTAATCGCGGCAGCCTGATGATCAAAGATTATCTTCGGGAAATGGATCTTGCTCTGGCTGCGGCGGATGTGGTGATCAGCCGCAGCGGGGCCAGTTTCATTGCTGAGCTTATTGCAACCAATAGCTACAGCATCCAGATTCCCATGAAGAAGTCGGCAGGTAACCATCAGCTGAAAAACGCAAAGGCAGTGGAAAAGGCCGGACTGGGGACGATTCTGGAAGAAGATCAGCTTAATCCTCAAAGCCTCTATCACAAGCTGGAATCTTTACAGATACCCCTTGCTGGGAATATAATGAGAAACAATGCCGGAATCCTCTATGGAGAGAATACCCGGGAAATTATCGGGAAAGCAATGGAGAAATACCTCATATGAATCACATACATTTTATCGGAATCGGCGGCACTGGTATGAGCGGTCTGGCCAAAATGTGCCTGGAAAAGGGCATTCACGTAACAGGAAGCGATCTGAAGAATTCAGCAACAGTCCAGACCTTACGGGATCTGGGTGCGGATATCCGGATCGGACATGGCTTTCTGCCTGAGAAGGTCAGTCTGGTGGTTTATTCCACCGCAGTCCCTGAGGATAATCCGGAACTCCAGGCAGCCAGAAGCCGGGGGATTCTTTTGTGGCACCGGAGGGATATGCTTCGCTATCTGGCTGAAGGCAAGACGGTTTTTGGTGTGGCAGGAGCTCATGGCAAAACCACAACAACGACGATGCTTGCAGAAATCTTCGTCAAGGCCCGGCGTAACCCAAGCATTGCCGCAGGGGGAAAACTTCTTTTTGAAGGGGCTAACGGCCGCTACGATAAAAGAGGGGATGTGTTCATTGCTGAACTGGATGAGAGTGATGGCTCTTTTCTGCAGCTTGAAATCGATTCGGCCATCATAACCAATATTGATGATGACCATCTGGATTTCTATGGGTCCAAGGAAAATCTGGATAAAGCCTTCGGGGAGTTCATAAAGAATGTAAATGGGACACTGGCAGTCAATGGAATGGATGAGAAGGTGATGGAGCTGGCCCAGGGACAAGGGCGCCTGATTACCTTCGGACTCAAAGACTGCGATTATACTCTTGGCAGCATCCAGGTCCGGAACTATCGGAATACAGCGAAGGCCTATTTCCGCGGCAAATATATAGGCACCATTAATCTCCCCCTCCCGGGAGTCCACAATCTCATCAATGCACTGGGGGCTATCGCCTTAGCCAGGGATAAGCATATTCCAGATGAAGTGATCTTCAAAGCGCTGGATACCTTTCAGGGCGTAGGCAGGAGATTTGAAATTGTGGGACAGAAGGAAGGGCGTACTATCGTAGATGACTATGCCCATCATCCCAATGAAATCGATGCCCTCCTATCCGGCGCCAAATCCTTCGGATACAGGCGGGTCATCAGCATCTTCCAGCCCCATCGCTACTCCAGGACAAGGCAGCTCTACCAGGATTTCGTCAGGGTTCTGAAACAGTCTGACCTGACCATCGTCACAGATATCTACAGTGCAGGGGAGGAAGAGATTCCCGGCATCAGCGGGGAAAAGCTGGCTCAGGATATCGGGGGGGTTTATCTGAAGTCCTTCCAGGAAATCAGGGACTACATTCTGGAAAACAGCATGGAAGAGGACCTGATTCTGACAATCGGTGCGGGTGATGTCTGGGAAGCTGGAACCATGATACTAGAGGCCCTCTAGGAGGAATCCATGGATGGATTTGATGAACTTCTGAAAAAGAAATATCACGGAGAGTTGCAGGAGAATGTGGCATT
>CAYMDI010000029.1:0-14973 GCA_964389165.1 uncultured Eubacteriales bacterium
GGAACGAATGGCAAAGGCTCTGTCACAGTGACCCTGGCCACCCTCCTGGCTCGCCAGGGATACCAGGTGGGGCAGTTCATCTCCCCGGAAATTTTCGATGTCAGAGAGCGGATCAGCCTCAATGGGCAATGGATTCCTGAGGACGACCTCACGTCCCTTCTGGAGCCTGTCCGCAAAGCAGAGGCACAGATGCTGGCAGAGGGCGGAGAGGGACCGACCAATTTCGAAGTCTGGACCGCCCTGGCCTTCCTCTGGTTCCGGGAGAAGAAGGTGGATCTTGCTGTCATTGAGGTGGGGCTTGGCGGGGAGATCGATTCCACCAATGTCATCCTGCCCCTTCTATCTGTGATCACCAATGTCTCCATTGACCATAAAGATTATCTGGGAGAGACAGAAGAAGAGATTGCCAATGTGAAGGGCGGGATCATCAAGAAGGGGCGGCCCTTAGTGACTGGAACCCTTCATGAAGGAGCCCTGATGGTTCTGGAGGAACGGGCCAGAAAGGAAGAAGCCCCCATCTACCGCTTTGGAATCGAATTCCAGGGTCTTGAGAAGGGGTTTTCCGAGAACCGTTCCCGCTTCTTCTTTCAGAATCCTGACATGGAGGAAGAGGTATCCTACTCTCTGGTGGGACACCACCAGGTCATTAATGGAAGCATGGCCCTGGAGGCTCTCTGGCTCTTGGCAGGAATGGGTTATACCATAGACATGGCTCAGGCCATCCGGGATATGGAATCTGTCTTCTGGGCCGGCCGTCTGGAACTGATGGAAAAGGGCGGGAAGCGGATTCTGCTGGATGCTGCCCATAATCTGGAAGGGGCCCGTAATCTCGCCCTGGCCCTCCGGGATATCTACAACTTCCGGCATCTGATCCTGCTGGTTGGCATTCTGGCTGATAAGGAGCGTGGCAAGATGATCGATTATCTGGGACCCTTCGGGGACCAGGTCATCGTAACCCGGCCCAATAATCCAAGGGCTGGAGATTTCCGGGGGGTAGCCCGCTACTTCCAGCCCTATAAGGGGGAAGTCATGCTGGAGGAGGATCCGGAAAAGGCCCTGGCCTTAGGGCTGTCCCTCACAGAACCGGAAGATCTGCTTTGCATTACGGGCTCTATCTATATGCTGAAGGAAATCCGCAGGCTCCTGAAGGAGGATCAGGTATGAAGCATCCGAAAATACCGGAAATCACGGTAATGCGCCTTTCATCCTATTCAAGGGCCCTGGAGCACTTTCTGGAGGCTGGAGAGAAGGTGGTATCTTCTGCGGTCATCGCCAGGGAGACGGGGGTCACCCCGGCTCAGGTGAGAAAGGATCTGGCCTATTTCGGAGAGTTCGGGGTCCGGGGCCTGGGATATAATGTGGAAGACCTTTATGAGGCCATCGCCGGCATCACAGGAACCAACCGCAGCTGGAAGGTGGTCATTGTGGGTCTGGGCCATCTGGGTGGGGCCCTGGTGTCCTATCCTGGCTTCCTGTCCCGGGGCTTTGAAGTGGTGGCTATCTACGATATCCGGGATATCGGGAAGGCTTATGGCAGCCTGAAGATCCGCCATGTATCCCAGCTGGTTGAGGATGCCAGGCATCAGGTTTTTGATCTGGGGATTATCGTGGTTCCCAGAGAGGCAGCTCAAGGGGTGGCAGACCTTCTGGTGGAAGGGGGCATCCGGGCCATTCTGAATTTCGCTCCCGCCAATCTTAAGGTGCCGGAAGGGGTGGAAATCAAACACGTAGATCTTTCCATGTTCCTGGAAACCCTGTCTTACCATATGACACGCAGTCCGGAATCGTAAATTTCAAGTATATTCCCCCTGCAGACAGCCTCCTGTATCGGAACCCCAAGGTAAAGATACAGGAGGTAATTTATGCGAAGTAAAGAGAGCATTCTGAACATGCCCCGGGCTCTGCGCCCCCGGGAGCGGACCATGGATATCGGGGCTGAGAAAATGGAAGACCGGGAACTTCTGGCTATCCTCTTGGGCAGTGGCTACAAGGATCACTCTGCTCTGGCCCTGGCAGACAGGCTCCTTGAGGAGCACGGAGGGGTGATGGGGATTTCCAAGGCAAGCGGCGAAGACCTGATGCGGGTCAAGGGAATCGGTCCGGGAAAGGCCTGCAGCCTTCTGGCGGCCTTCGAACTTGCGGACAGGCGCATTTCTCCCAAAGGACGGAAGGTGGTTATCCGTTCCTCCCAGGATGCCTCCCATGTACTGGAAAAGAACCTTCGGGGCCTGAAAAGGGAGCATTTCCAGATTCTCCTCTTAAATACAAAGAATCACCTCCTTGGCATCGATACCATCTCCATCGGCAGCCTGAACTCCTCCATTGTCCATCCAAGGGAGCTTTTCGCTTCTGCCATCCGGCGCAGTGCCGCCGCTATCATCCTGGCTCATAACCATCCCAGTGGCGATGCCACTCCCAGCAAGGAGGATATCGAGGTAACAAGGAGGATCCGCCAGGGAGGTCAGCTTCTGGGGATTGAGGTGATTGATCATATCATCATCGGGGAGGGGAGCTACTACAGCTTCAGGGAAGAGAAAATGATATAATGTTGTTGAACCATGCCATCTGTGATATAATTTCAATGATATAATGGCTCATTATAACTGAAAGCTCATGAGAGGATGGCATCATGTTCGGATTTAACTTTGGCGTTAAGGATCTTGGCATTGATTTAGGAACAGCGAATATATTAGTATATGTCCGGGAAGAGGGAGTCATCATGATGGAACCCTCTGTTGTGGCTGTGGATACCCAGACCAAGGAAATCCTGGCTGTAGGAGAAGAAGCGAAAAAGATGATCGGGCGCACACCGGAGAAGATCGTGGCTATCCGTCCGCTGAAGGATGGCGTGATTGCCGATTTCGATGTCTGCCAGGCTATGCTGCGATATTTTATCGACAAGGCCAGAGGACGCTTCAGCTTCTTCAAGCCCGTGGTGGTCATCGGAGTTCCTTCAGGGGTCACCCCGGTGGAAGAGCGGGCGGTGAAGGAAGCGGCCCTCCAGGCTGGGGCGAAAGATGTCCAGCTGATCAAGGAGCCTATGGCTGCCGCCATCGGAGCAGGACTGCCTGTAGAGGAAGCTACAGGGAACATGATTGTAGATATCGGGGGTGGGACCACCGAGGTGGCCATCATCTCCCTTGGCGGCATTGTCACGGACAAATCCATCCGGGTTGGTGGGGATGCCATGGATAATGCCATTATCGCTTACCTGAAGAGGAAGTACAGTCTTCTTATCGGAGACCGCACGGCGGAAGATATCAAGATCAATTTCGGTTCTGCCTATTTCCTTGACAGCCCCGAAGATATCGAACGGAAAATGGCCCGTTACAGCGTCCGGGGAAGGGATATGCTGGAAGGCCTGCCGAAAACTGTGGAGATTACAGGGGACGAAGTCCAGGAATCCCTTCAGGAGCCTCTGGCCCGGATTGTGGAATGTATACGCTATTGTCTGGAACATACCCCTCCGGAACTTTCTTCGGATCTCATTGACCGGGGTATCATTCTAGCCGGAGGCGGATCCAAGCTTTACGGACTGGACCGGCTGATCAGGGATGTGACAGGAATGCCGGTCTATGTGGCAGAAGAGCCCCTTCTGGCTGTGGCTAAGGGCACAGGCATCGTGGTGGAGAACCTGGCAGGCTGGAGAAACGTATTAGGCAGCGAACGATAAAATGAGGAATAATCTGAACAACAGCAACCAGAAAAAGAACAAAGCGATTGTGTCCATCGTCATCATCGCCCTGGTACTGATTGTCCGTGTCACCGGAGGCAACACCATGGGGCTGGCTCCGGTGGAGTCTTTTCTGAGGCAGATGCTGTATCCTGTGCAAAGCGCCTCCAGCAGCACAAGCAATGGGCTGGTGGATTTTTTCCGTGGCCTTGGAGACTATAAGCGGGTAAGGGAAGAGAATGTGGCCCTGAAGACAGAGCTTGGAAGGCTTGAAACCTTCAACAGCGAGCTTCTGCAGTACAAAGTCGAGAATGAGCAGCTCCGGAATCTTCTGGGTGTAGAACAGCTTAACACAGATCTGACCATGGCCAATGCCGAAGTGATCGGCAGAAGCATCAAAGACTGGTATAGCGCTGTGACCATCAACAAGGGATATGCTGCAGGCATCCGGGAAAATATGCCTGTGGTCAATTACAGCGGTCTGATCGGCCGTGTCACAAGTGTGACACAGTCCACAGCTGAGGTCATCCTCCTGACAGATTCCCGCTACGGTGCTGTTACGGTGCGGACCACGGAAACCGGATATCCAGGGGTTCTCACAGGGAGCAAGGATGGAGCCGGAGGCATGGAGATGATCCAGATCCCTTCCACTGCCAATATCATGGAAGGCTATGAGGTGGTGACCTCCGGTCTGGGAGATATGATCTATAAGAACATCAAAATCGGGCGGATCAGGGAAATCGTCAATTCAGGGGATGGTCTGATGAAAAAGGCTATCATCGAGCCCTATGCGGATTTCAACAACCTGCGTTTTGTGGGTGTGATCCTGAAGCAGGAAGTCCTTCCGGTCCTGCCCCAGGAAGGAGCGCAATAAGATGGGGAGCCGTCTGCTGGGACTGGCAGCCTATTTCCTGGCCCTCCTCTTCTGCCTGATCCTGCAAGGGACTTTCTTTGGAGAATTCCGCCTGTTCGGCGCTGTCCCTGATCTGATCCTGGTGATTGCAGTTTCCCTGACCTTCTTCCAGAGCAGGGAAGCCTCCCTTGGGGCTGCGGCTCTGGGAGGCCTGATGGAAGATCTTTATCTTGGGGTGATGCTGGGCAGCAACCTGCTGGCCATAAGCCTTTCAGTGTATCTTGTCACAGCCTTTTCCACCCGGATCATCCGGGAAAATGTAATCACACCCCTTTTGGTCATCTTCCTCAGCTCTATGAGCTACTATGTGATCATGGCGATCCTTCTGATCCTATCAGGACAGGGGATCCTCCTGGGTCCGGCCTATCTGGGAGATATGCTCTTCGGGAGCTTGTATAACATGATTCTTGGAATCCTCATCTATCCGATAACCTACCTGATCTTCCACCAAATCCGGAAGGAGCCCTTATGAACCGGAAAAAAAGCAGCGAATCCAATATCTTTGCCTATATAATCCTGTACCTCCTCATCTTTTCAGTCCTGGCAGGGCGCCTTTTCTTTCTCCAGATCATCAATGGGGAAGAATACAGAACACAGTCTGCCAGCAACAGTGTACGGCTGATGAACCTGCCCACCCGCCGGGGGGATATCCTGGATGCCCAGGGGGAGGTCCTGGCCACCAGCATGCCTGTAGTATCCATCACCTTGGATACTTATGCCGAAGAGGCTGCTTATGAGACGACGCTGCATAACCTCAGCCTGCTCCTGGGAGAGCGGGGATACACAGGGGAGAAGATTCTGGAGATTGTAGAGGCCGCTAATAAGAAAGGGCTTTATGGAAATATTGAGATCCTCAGGCTCAATTATGACAATGAAGAGGATGCTGTAATAATCGGGAAATTTTATGAACGGGCCCGCTATCTCACAGCTGCTTCCGTGAATATCATCCCGACCCGGTATTATCCCCAGGGGACGATTCTGGGAAATACCATAGGCTATGTGGGGACCATCAGCCAAGAAGAGTATGAGGAAAATGAGGCCCTTTACGGCATGAATGACATTGTCGGAAAGCTCGGGCTGGAACAGTCCCTTGAAGTCTACAAGAAGGAAGGGACGGAGCTCAAGGGACTTATGGGAACCAAGGGGACCCAAGAAGTGGAAGTAGACAGCAGAGGCCGGACGGTTGATGTAAAGTCTGAAGAAAACCCTTCTATCCCAGGGGATACGGTTCAGCTGACGATAGACCTGCGGATCCAGCGTGCTATGGAAGCGGCCCTGGACCAGCAGATCCAGATTTCAAGGCAGTATAATCCCAAAGCAGGATCAGGGGCAGCCATTGCTTTTGATGTGAATACAGGGCAGATTCTTGCCATGGCTTCAAAACCCGATCTGAATCCCAATGATTTCATCGGTGGGCTGTCACAGGATAAGGCGGCCTATTATCTTGAAAACAATCAGGCTCCCATGCTGAACAAGGTCATCAGCGTTGCCTATCCTCCAGGTTCCACCTTCAAGATGATCACGGCGCTGTCGGCCCTCCACTATAAGGGGCTGACCCCAGATTATGCAGAGACCTGCACAGGCTCCTGGCGGGATAATATCAAGTGTACCGGAACCCATGGCGCGATCAGCCTCTATGAAGCCATGCGGGTATCCTGCAACTCCTATTTCCAATCCATGGGAGAGCAGGGGACCATTGAAAACATCAGTAAGACAGCCAGACAGTTCGGACTTGGGGTGGACACAGGCTTTACGGACATGTATGGGGTGGTCAAGGGCTTTCTGCCCACCCCGGATTCCAAAGGGACCTTTGAAAAGAACTACCTGGAAGGAATCATTAAACAGATCCAGAAGGAAACCGCGACGGAGATCGTGGCAGTAAATGAAAATCAGAGCCTCTCTGCCACTGCAAAAAAGGAGCAGATCAAGATTCTGGAGCAGGAGGAAGAACAGGCCATCGCCAGGGCTGAGAAGTATTACAGGGAGAATAAGGACTGGTATATCCATGATACAAACCTTGTCTCCATCGGCCAGGGGCTGAACAACTATAGCATCCTCCAGCTTGGAGAATATGTATCCACCATTGCCAACGGAGGAACCCGCTACAAGCCCACCATCATCAAAAGCATCCGCTCAGCAGACGGGAAAAGCGTCTATGAAGTCAAGCCTGTAGTATTGAATAAAGTAGAGATGACAGCAGAGGAGCTGAACATCATCAAGGAAGGCATGCGTCTGGTCACAGTATCCGGTTCGGCAAGCAATGTCTTCCGGCGCAGCGGCCTCTCTGTTGCCGGGAAGACAGGAACGGCAGAGACCGGCCGGGCCGGGGATGAAAAGGAAGAAGAACACGGGCTTTTTGTGGGCTTCAGCCCCATCGAAAAGCCGGAAATAGGGGTTGCAGTCATTGTGGAGTACGGACGTGGAAGCTCTACAGCAGCGGCCAATGTGACAAAGGCTATCATTGAAGCCTATAATATGACGAAATAGGAAGGAGATCCGGAATGAATAAAGACCTTTGGAAAAAAGCAGACTGGGTCTTCATGGGCATCACCATGATGCTGGTAACTGTAGGTTTCATTCTGACTTTTTCCTCCGGAAAAGGGCTGGAAGGGAACCTTCCCCTGAAGACAGGGATCTTCATCGCCATCGGGACCGTGGCCATGCTTGTCATGGCATCCGTAGACTATAATAAATACAAGGAAATCGAAAAGCCCATTTATCTTTTCATGATCCTGATCCTCCTGCTGGTTCTGGCCTTCGGAGTGGAAATCTACGGGGCGAAGAACTGGATATATATAGGGCCCTTCAGCATCCAGCCATCAGAGTTCAGCAAGATCCTCTTCGTCCTGGCCTTCGGCTCCTATCTCACCCGGCATTATGAAAATGATGACAGCTGGAAGAGCGTTCTCACGGCCTTTGCCTACGCTGCCCCGCCCCTTTTTCTGATCCTTCTGGAGCCGGATATGGGGACTTCTCTGGTGTATGTGGCCATGATATTCGGAATGCTCTATGCGTCAACCCTCAACAAGAAATACATTACAATCCTCCTTCTCGGATCAGTTGGCTTCTTCATTGCCTGGCTGGCCTTGCACCTGACCATAGGCCTCCCCATCCCTCTGGCGGAATACCAGATCCAGCGCTTTACCGTCTTTCTGGACCCATATAATGACGGGAAGAATGGGCTGGGTGCGGGATACAATATCATCCAGGCGCTGATTGCCGTGGGTTCCGGCGGACTTGGGGGGAAGGGCTTTCAGAATGGGACTCAGGTGAATATGCTCCCTGTGAAGGAGTCCGACTTCATCTTTTCCGTAGTGGGAGAGGAATTCGGCTTCATCGGAGCTGTGGGCCTCCTTCTGATCTTCCTGCTCTTTCTTCTGAAGGCCCTGGTTATTGCCCATGAATGTCTGGATCATTATGGCTTCGTGGTTACCATGGGCTTCCTGAGCATGTTCCTTTTCCATATCCTGGAAAATGTGGGCATGAATCTTTCTGTGATGCCTGTTACAGGAATCCCCCTGCCCTTTATCAGCGCGGCAGGAAGCAATCTCCTGGCAAACTTCATGGCTGTAGGGATTATCCTGAATATCAGCATGCAGCGGACCAAGGCGATTTTCTGATGAAAGGGGCGGATGAAATGAACCTGCGGGAACGGGTTGATAAGGAAATCCTGGCTGCTGTGGAAAAGCCGGCCAGATATATCGGAGGGGAGTGGAACAGCACAAGGAAGTCTTTTGCAGATACTCCCTGCCAGATGGCCTTCTGCTTTCCTGATGTCTATGAGGTGGGGATGAGCCATCTGGGGATGCAGATCCTCTATGGGCTCATCAATGAAACCACGCCATATCTCATGGAGCGCTGCTTCATGCCCTGGCCGGATATGGCCGGGGCCCTCCGGGAAAGAGGCCTGCCCCTTTTCAGCCTGGAAAGCTACACTCCCCTGAACCGCTTTCCTGTTGTAGGCTTCACCCTGCAGTATGAAATGAGCTATACGAATATCCTGGCTATGCTGGAACTTGGCAGAATTCCCCTGTATGCCAGGGAACGGTTCCAGGGAAGCTATCCCCTGGTGATCGGCGGGGGCCCTTGCAGCGTGAATCCGGAGCCCGTCGCAGACTTCTTTGATGCTATTCTGGTAGGAGATGGGGAAGAAGCCCTTCCTGAAATCCTCAGGCTTACGGAAGCTCATCTGAGCCCAGAGGGAATGATTGGGGACCGCTCAGCGCTTCTTAGGGCTCTGGATGAGCTTGAAGGGGTTTATGTGCCCTCCATGTACGAGGCCCGTTATAGCCAGGATGGGGTTTACGAGGGGACCTTCCACCGGCATGTTCCGGGCAGGAAGGTGCACAAGCGGGTGCTGAGGGATCTGAACAAAGCATATTATCCCCAGCATATCCTCACGTCTTTTGTGGATGCGGTCCATGACCGGATGATGCTTGAAGTCCTGCGGGGCTGTACCCATGGCTGCCGCTTCTGTCAGGCAGGAAACTACTACCGGCCGGTCCGGGAGAAGGAGCCCGGACGCCTGCTGGAACTGGCCGAGGGGCTGATCCGCAACAGCGGTTTCGATGACATCTCTCTGACCAGCCTCAGTACTGCAGATTATACAGGGGTGGGAGAAGTGGTCCGGGAACTGATGCGCAGGCATGAAGAGGAGAAAATCGGCATCAGCCTTCCCTCCCTCCGGGTAGATACCTTTAGTGTGGATCTGGCTGCGCAGATCCAGAAAGTCCGGAAGACGGGGTTCACCTTCGCGCCGGAAGCTGGAACCCAGCGGATGCGGGATGTGATTAACAAAGGGGTGACAGAGGAAGATCTCATGAGCTCTCTGGAAGGAGCCTTCCGGGAGGGCTGGCAGCGGATCAAGCTCTATTTCATGATCGGTCTGCCAGAGGAGAGGGACGAGGATGTCCGGGGGATCATCCAGCTGGGGAAGAAGGCGTTGGAACTGGGCAGGAAGATTGCCGGAAAGCGGAACATCACGGTGACTGTGAGCGTATCATCTTTTGTCCCCAAGCCTTTCACAGCCTTCCAGTGGTTCGGACAGAACAGTAAGGAGGAGCTGGTGCGCAAGCAGGGCCTCCTGCGGGATGAAGTCCGGGAAGGAGGCAGGGGAGTTTCCCTCAGCTATCACTATTCCGATCTCAGCGTGCTGGAAGGCATGCTGGCCCGGGGAGACCGCAGGCTATCTGCCCTGCTGGCAGCCCTTGCCCGGAAAGGGGCCTGTTTTGACAGCTGGGATGAGTGGTTCCGGAAGGACCTTTGGCAGGAGGCCTTCCAGGAAACCGGCCTCAAGGCGGAGGATTACAGCCAGCGGAATTTCCAGAAGGATGAGCCCCTTTACTGGGATCATATAGACCTTGGGGTTTCCAAAAGCTATCTCTGGCGGGAGTATGAAAAGGCTGGACAAGAAGCTGGAACCCGGGACTGCCGGCTTGGCTGCACAGGCTGCGGTGTCTGCGGCGATGGGGTGGAGATGGATCTGAAGGGAGCATATCGTGGATAGCTATGTGATGAGATTCTCGGTCAGGGGGCCTGTACGCTATCTTTCCCATCTTGAACTGATGAAGATCTTCCGTCAGGCTTTACGCCGTGCATCCTTTCCCACAGCCTACAGTGAAGGCTTCAATCCCCATATGAAGCTCTCCTTTGCCATTGCTAAAGGGGTGGGGCTGGAAAGCCAGGGAGAGCTCCTTGAGGTGGAAGCCAGGGAGCCCGTGAACCCTGAAATAGCACGGCAGAAGATCAATGAAGCGCTGCCAGGGGGGATAGAAGTCCTGGAAATCCTGCTGAAGGAAGGGAATAAGGCTCTTTCAGCCTTGGTGGAAAAGGCCAGATACCTCATCAGGGGAGAGGAAGCCCTCCTGGCCAGGGCTATGATGCAGCTTGAAAGAGAGGAGCTCCTCTGGGAGGTCCGGAGCAAAAGGGGGGTAGCCCAGCGCAATCTGAAGGAGCACATCGGGGAGATCAGCCGTACTTCAGAAGGGATCCTCCTGTTTCTTGATACAGGGAGCAAAAGGAATCTCCGGGTAGATTACCTCCTGGATTGTCTGGGAGGGGGGCTATCAGCCATCCGCCTGGAGCTTTGGGGGGAGCATAGGCCACTCCTGGATATGATGCGCAATAATAATGGGAATAATGATGAAGCGGAGGTGCTGAAATGAAAGGTAAAATCTCTTTGGGCCTGCTCCTTGTGGCAGCAGGATTGCTGATCGCCTTGGAGCAGCTTGGTGTATTGGCTGCAATCGGACTGGATGGCAGGATCATCTGGCCGGTGCTGGGCATGGTAGCTGGAGGCGTCGTGGCATTGGCCATGAGGAATGCAGTATTCGGTACGATCCTCTTTCTGATTTCCCTCTTCAGGCTGCTGGATTTCTGGACTGAAATCAAGGGTTCCCTAGTGGTTCCGGTGATCCTTGTCGTAGTGGGGCTGGAACTGGTCTTTGGAAGCCTCAGGAAGAAGCCTCTGCAGACAGGCTCCGCAGGGGCTCAGGAACTGGAGGCTGTAGCGGTCTTCGGGGGTGTTGAACGGAAGATTATCAGCCAGGATTTCAAAGGAGGCACAGCTATTGCTGTATTCGGTGCAGTCGAACTGGATCTTACAGGGATTGCCTTGCAGCAGACAGCAGTCCTGGAGGCCAATGCGGTATTCGGCGGTGTGGAAATACGCCTACCTGCAGGGATTCCGGTAAAGAACGAGCTTCATGCCTTCCTGGGTGGGGTTGAAAACCATCTGGGAGATACTGCGCCCATGGAAGGGCAGCCCATGCTGATTCTCAGGGGAGCTGCAGTCTTCGGTGCTGTGGAGCTGAAATGACTTTCCCCAGAGCCCTTGCTATATCCGGAGAAAAAATATATAATAAGTAAGTATCGTTTGTAAACCCCATAAAAAAGGCAGGAATGGCTTCGGCCAGCCTTGATAGGGAGTCTTAGGCGAAGGAGGTGCCAGATGTACGCAATTATTGAAAATGGCGGAAAACAGTACAAAGTAGCAGAAGGGGATTCCCTGAAGCTGGAAAAGATCAATGCTGAAGTAGGCAGCCAGGTAACGGACAGCAAAGTCCTGATGGTAGCAGACGGCAGCAGTGTCAGAATCGGAACCCCGGTTGTGGATGCGGCTCAGGTCGTGTTGAAAGTTACAGCCCATGGCAAAGGGGAAAAAGTCCTGGTCTACAAATTCAAAGCGAAGAAGAATTACAGACGCAAGCAGGGCCACAGGCAGCCATACACGGAAGTTCTCGTGGAAAGCATCGCTCTGGGGGCTGGAAAAGCCGAGTAAAGATGGTCCGTCTCACCATTTACAGGGACCCCAAGGGAAACTGGAGGGGATTCCAATCCAAGGGCCATGCCGGAGGAGGAAGCGATACAGTCTATGATCTGGTCTGTGCGGCAATATCCATGCACCTTCAGACCATAGAGTATTCTCTGGAAAAGCGCATCAGGATTGAGGAAAAGGAAAAACGAGACGGATATCTGGAAATACGCTTCCAGCCGGAAAGAGAGATTGAGGCAATTGAGGAAGTCTTTCTGAATGGCGTGGAGATTCTGGAAAAGAGTTATGGACATATGTTTCAGGTCCGCAATAAGGAGGTGGAGTCTCATGTTTAAATTAGATTTGCAGCTTTTTGCCCATAAGAAGGGGCAGGGAAGCTCACGGAACGGGCGGGACAGCAATGCCAAGCGTCTGGGCGTGAAGCGAAGCGACGGAACTTTTGTGAAAGCCGGAAATATTCTGGTCAGGCAGAGAGGAACCAAGATTCATCCTGGGATGAATGTAGGGATCGGCAAGGATGATACCCTCTTCGCCCTCTCAGACGGCGTGGTCCGTTTTGAGAGAAAAGGCAGAGATAAGAAGCAGGCAAGCATCTACGCAGTTCAATAGCGCAGGCGAGACACTCCCTTTTCCGGGGAGTGTTTTCAGTTAAGGAGTAATCATGTTTTATGACAGAGCGAAGATTTTCGTGAAGGGGGGCGACGGCGGCAATGGCATGGTGTCCTTCCGGAGGGAAAAGTATGTTCCCGAAGGGGGCCCCAATGGCGGGGATGGCGGCCAGGGTGGCAGCGTCTTCATTCAAGGGGACAGCAGCCTTTCCACGATGATCGACTTCAAATACAAGAAGCACTACAAGGCGGACAGAGGAGACCACGGCCGGAGCAGCAATATGCAAGGGAAAGCCGGGAAGGACCTGATCATCCGGGTTCCCCTGGGGACTATGCTGAAGGATGAGGCTGGGAATGTGCTGGAAGATGTGACGGAAGAAGGCCAGAAGGTCCTGGTAGCCAAAGGCGGCCGGGGCGGCAGAGGGAATGCCCGCTTCCTTACAAACAAGAATAAAGAGCCCAAGGTTGCAGAAAACGGCGAGCCAGGGGATGAAGGCTGGATTCAGCTGGAGCTCAAGCTCATTGCAGATGTGGGGATTGCGGGCTATCCGAATGCCGGAAAATCCACCCTGATAAGCAGCGTCTCCAATTCAAAGCCTAAAATAGCTGATTATCCCTTTACCACCCTGGAACCCCATCTTGGGGTTGTGGAAGTGGGGGATGAGAGCTTTGTTCTGGCAGATATTCCTGGTCTCATTGAAGGCGCTCATCTGGGAGTCGGATTGGGCCATGACTTCCTGCGCCATCTGGAACGGACCCGCCTGATCATCCATCTGATTGACGGAGCCAGCCTGGAACGGAGCATTGAAGAAGAATATGCCAATATCAATCTGGAATTAGCCCTTTACAACGATATCCTGAAGGAGAAGAAGCAGATTATCGCGATCAATAAGGTGGATCTTCCGGAAGCTGCCGAGCGGGCAGATGCCTTCATTGAGAAGATGCGCAAGGAAGGCTATGAGGAAGAGATCTTCAAAATTTCCGCAGCGACCCGCCAGGGTCTGGATCCCCTGATGTACAGAGCGCTGACCCTACTGAAGGAAATTCCCCAGCCAGTTCTGGCAGAGGGACACCACAAGGTGACCCAGCTGAAGGAAGAGGCGCCTCTGACACTGGAAATCATTGATGGAGTTTATGAGGTCCGGGGGGATGAGCTCTACAAGATCTACCGGATGGCTTATCTCAACAGCGATGAAGGGGTTATGCGCTTCCACAGGGCTCTTACCCGGCTTGGGGTGGAGGACCTGCTGAAAAAGGCTGGAATCCAGCCTGGGGATACAGTGCGGATCTATGAAACAGAGTTTGATTATGTGGAATAAAATGAATATAATGATAAAAGCAAGGTCAAGGGAGGAAGCATGCTGACAGGGAAGCAGAAACGTTATCTCCGGGGAGAGGCCAGCCTCTTGAACCCCGGGGCTTATGTGGGGAAAGAGGGGCTCACCCCTGAAGTGGTGAAGGAAATCCAGACTGCCCTGAAGGCCAATGAGCTGGTGAAGATCCGCATCGGCCGTAATGCTCCGGAAGAGGTTCTGGAAATCCGGGATGAGCTCCAGGGAATGGAAATAGGTGAAATCATCCAGGTCATCGGAAGGAATATCATTCTCTTCAAAGGGAAGAAAAAGGACAGCAGGTATCCCCTGCCATAGGAAGGGCTGCCATGAAGATCGATTATGGACGGAAAATCAGGCGTGTGGTGGTCAAGGTCGGCACCAGCACCCTGACCCACAAAGACGGTCAGATCAATATTGAAAGCATGGAACGGGTGGTCCGGGGCTTATCGGACCTGCATAACCGGGGATATCAGGTGATTCTGGTATCCTCTGGGGCTGTTGGCGCCGGTATGGGCAGGGTGCGGATGAAAAAGCGTCCTGTTACCCTCCCGGAGAAGCAGGCTGTGGCGGCTATCGGCCAGGTCACCCTGATGCATCGCTATGAGAAGTGCTTCCGGGAATACGATAAGGTCGTAGCTCAGGTCCTCCTCACCCGGGATGACCTGGCCAGCCGGAAACGGAATCTCAATGCTAAAAACACCTTTACTGCTTTGTTGCAGATGGGGGTGATCCCTATTATCAATGAAAATGATACAGTTGCTGTGGATGAGATCAAAATGGGGGATAATGATCGCCTTGCGGCTCATGTTGCAGCGCTGATTGATGGGGACCTCCTCATCATCCTGTCAGATATCGATGGCCTTTACACCTGTAACCCCGCCGAAAATAAGGATAGCGTCCTGGTTGAGAAAGTGGAGCGGATTACACCTGAGATTGAAGGCTATGCAGGGGGAGAAGGATCCTGTATGGGAACCGGAGGCATGCATACGAAAATCCAGGCTGCAAAAATCGGGACTGCAGCAGGAGCCTTCGTAGTCATCAGCAACGGCGCCAGCCGGGAGGTCCTTTCCGATATCGTGAAGGGAGACTTTACAGGGACAATCTTCATTCCCCATAATCGCAGAATCCATACCAAAAAGAAATGGCTCCTCCTTTCCTCAAAAACAAAGGGC
>CAYMDI010000030.1:0-14289 GCA_964389165.1 uncultured Eubacteriales bacterium
TTCCACATTACAGCCCATGGTCACTACCACCTCCACAGGAGGGAGTTCTGCCAGAAGCTTGGGGTGCTGCCTCTCTTCCATATTGATGCCGTAGAGCTCCTTCATGAGGCGCACAGCATCGGGGTTGATGCGCTCTCTCTCCTCCGTTCCTGCAGAGAAGCTCTCAAAGACCTCCCCGGCCAGATGCCTCCCCAGGGCCTCGGCTATCTGGGAGCGGCAGGAGTTATGGACGCAGATGAAGGCCACCCGGGGCATCAGGCCTCCCCCTTTCTTTCAAAGGCCCCTTTTGTGCGGTTCACAAAAGCCACCAGGAGCAGCATCACTGGAACCTCTGTAAGGACTCCCACCGTGGTCACCAGAACCACAGGGGAATCCACCCCGAAGAGGGTGATGGCCACAGCCACAGAGAGCTCGAAGAAATCCGAAGCCCCGATGAGGCCTGCAGGAGCGGCGATATTGTGAGGCTGGCGGGTCTTCCAGCTGATGCCATAGGCAAAGAGGAAGGTCAGGACGTTCTGGAGGATCAGGGGCACGGCGATCATGGCCACATGCCAGGGGCTCTGGAGGATGGCCTCCCCCTGGAAGGAGAAGATGATCAGCAGGGTCAGAAGGAGCCCGATGATGGTGATGGGCTCAAAACGGGGGAGGAAGTGATTGTTGAAAAAGTCCAGTCCCTTCTTCTCAATGAGGAATTTCCGGGTCAGGGCGCCGGCCAGGAGTGGGATGACCACAAAGAGGGCCACAGAGAGGAAGAGGGTATCCCAGGGGACGAAGATATTGGTGATTCCCAGGAGGAAGGTGACAATGGGGACGAAGAGGGCAAGCACCAGAAGGTCGTTCACCGCTACCTGGACTAAGGTATAGGCGGGGTTCCCCTTGGTCAGGCTGCTCCAGACGAAGACCATAGCTGTACAGGGGGCGGCTCCCAGAAGGACCGCACCGGCTATGTACTGCCGGGCCAGCTCCTCCGGCAGAAAGGCTTTGAAGGCCACCAGGAAGAAGAAAGAAGCCAGGGCGAACATCAGGAAGGGCTTGATCAGCCAGCTGGTGCCGCAGGAGATCAGAAGCCCCTGGGGGTTCTTCCCTACATTCTTCACAGAGTTGAAATCCACCTTGAGCATCATGGGGTAGATCATCAGCCAGATGAGAAGGGCGATGGGCAGGGAGATTTCCGCATAGGTGAATTTACCAAGAGTCTCAGGGATGATGCTGAGATAGCGGCCGATGAGGATCCCGCCTGTCATACAGGCCAGGACCCAGAAGGTCAGGTACTTTTCAAAGAAACTGATGGGGGATTTGGCTGTCATGGTCTTCTCCTTTTCTTGTTTTTCTCTGCATTGCGGCCTTAGCAGCCCTTCTTCCGCCCCGGCTTCCTGCGGATCGGGTTGCAGATGCACTCTTCCTTCTCCCGGGTGATCAGGGTGAGGAAGGCGATGAGGGCTTCGCTCTGCTCCTGGATCAGGCTGTAGCGAGTCCAGCCTCCTTCCCGGACTGAGCGCACCAGTCCGGCATCATGAAGGATCTTCATGTGGTAGCTCAGGGTTGGCTGGGTGAACTGGAAGGCCTCCAGGATCTCATTGGCACACAGCGCCTCACAAGAGAGCATATCTATGATCCGCAGCCTGGTCTCATCAGACAGGGCTTTGAGCATGGGGGTGAAGGATGCATAATCTGTTCCCATCTCCCTCTCCTTTCCGCAAATATATAGATAATCTTCTATATGCTGTTTTGAGAATACCATAGAATATAGAGGGATGTCAATATACTGGCTGAAAGAAAAGCCCCGGAATTCCTGCATCAGGGATTTCCGGGGGCTTCCTCTTCCTCATATGGGTATCAGGCTGGTGGAGCATGGCGCTTCAGGAAGCGGGCGGCCTTCCGGGCCAGGGCTTTCCTGGGGCTGTCCAGCTGCTCTCTGGCGAAGGCCAGGATCTCCTCCCTGTAGTGGGAAGCCTCCGCATAATGATCGAAAGCATCAAGGAGATGGCCGCAGAGGACCCTGCTGCATTCCAGGGAGGGCTGTCCCTGATGGAGGAAGACCTGCCCCGGCACCGCCAGCAGCCGCCTGGTGATATCCCCCTCATCCCGGGGCCGGGCCTGGATGATCTTCCAGGCGTTCCCGATGACATTCCCCGCAGTAATCATCTGAGAATCTTTCAGGAGGCTGAAATATCCCTCATAGATGTCCGTAAAGCGGTCGTCCTGATCCACTGCTGTCAGATTGGCCAGGATAGCGATGGCATCCCATCGGATAAAGCTGTTCCCGCTCCCCAGAAGCCTGGCGATTTCCTCAAAGAAGGGGTAGACTGCCTCAGGCCTGGCCTGGCTGGCCTGGCGCAGGATCTTCGTGCAGGGGAAGCGGATGCTCCCCTCCTCCTCCCTGATGATATCCAGAAGGCCGGCAATCAGGGAGGGATCCTCCTGGGCCTGGCTGACCAGGCCCAGGAGGGCTTCCTTATCCTTGAGCCTTGTCATGAGCTCTCTTCCATCCATTCTCAGCGCCTCCTTTCCCATCATTGTCCTGCCTCCCCTGCCCCAGGCTTCCAGGACAGGACCTCCATTTTGGCCAGGAAGATCCGGAACAGGGACTGCTCCAGGCGCTCCTGGCTGATCCGCCCGCTCCTCACAGCCTCCAGCACCCCTCCATAGGCAGCCTGGAAGTCTTCAGGCATGAGGAGGAGGTCCGTCCCTGCGGCCAGGGCCAGGACTGCTGCTTCCCCGGGAGGATAGCGTCGGGTGATGGCCCCCATGTTCAGGGCATCTGTAATCACTAAACCCTGGAAGCCCAGATCCCCTCGCAGGAGCTCTTCAATAATCTCCGGGGACAGGGAAGCCGGGGTGCTGTTTCCCAGGACATTGGGAAGGGAGATATGCCCCACCATCACTGCCCGGACATCCGCAGCGATTCCCCGCTGGAAGGGGATGAGTTCTGAGGACAGGAGAGCTGCTCTGTCCTTCCCTGTGTAGGCGAAGCCATCATGGGTATCTCCTGTGGTATCCCCATGTCCCGGGAAATGCTTCAGAACAGGAATCACCCGGTAGCCCTGGAAGCCCAGAAGCTCCCCTTCCACCAGTTCTGCTACCTTCTGGGGATCCCTGGAGAAGGCCCGGCTGCCCACGACTGTATTCCTGGGGTTGGTCCAGACATCAGCCACAGGGGCGAAGTCCATGTTGAAGCCATAGGCTTCCAGGTAGCTCCCCAGGGCGTTTCCCAGATGATAGGCTTCTTCCGGGGTGCTGATGTCCTTCAGGGCCGGGAAAAGGGGGACTTGGAAGCCGGGGGCTCCGGCGATGCGGGTAATCTCCCCTCCCTCCTCATCGATACTGAGGAAAAGGGGGATGCCCCATTGGCTCAGGGCCAGGGCCTGAAGGCGGGCTGTCTCCTCCTTAAGCTCCTGGGGCGATGGGATATTCCGGGAAAAGTAGATGAGGCCTCCCACAGGGAGGCTTTCTCCCCCGGCCCGCTGCCAGGCTTCCGGGGTGAGGAGGAAGAGCTGGGCGGCCTGCTCTTCCAGGGTCATGGTGCGGATGAAGTTCAGAATCTTCTCTTCCCGGGTCAGGAGGGGGGGAGAGGCCGGGGGAAGGGGGGAGCCTTCCTCTTCCCCCCGGGGGAGGAAGAAGAAAAGGGAAGAAAGCAGCAGAAGGAGGGCTGCCAGGGTGCTCCCTGCAAGCCTCAGCCCCATTCTCCTGCTCTTTCCTCTCCTGCTCTTCATCACTTCTACGCCCCTTCCCTCCAGCGGCTACAGGAGCCTTTCTCCCTTTTTCAGAAGCTCCAGGATCCTGGCGGCCCGGGCTTCCCGGGTCTTATCCCGGCGGCCGTCTGCAACCCAGGTGATGGCCTGGATCTGCTGGTTTCTGGGCCATTCCCCCAAAGCCTTCCTGGCCTCAGGGTCCCCCTTCAGGGCCTCCTCCAGTTCAGGGGGCAGGTCCGGGATGCTTCTGGAGGTGTAGGCCGTCTGCCAGGCTCCTGTCTCCTTGGCCCGTTCTATGGCCAAGAGGCCCCAGGGGGTCATCTTTCCCTGCGCCATCAGGGAGAGGGCCCGCTCCTTGTTAATCAGGGACCAGCGGCTTCCCGGGCGTCTGGGGCTCATCCGGATGATGAAGCGCTGGTCATCGACCGAGTACAGCTTCCCATCGATCCAGCCAAAGCAGAGGGCTTCCTCCACGGCCTCCGAAAGGCGCAGGCCCGGCTCCCTGGCATGTGCCTTGGCGATTTCCAGCCAGACGGCCTCTTCCTTCTGGTGGCTGGCCTCCAGCCATTCCCGCCATGCCTGACGGTCCTTGCAGGTCAGCCAGCCTTCCGGCAGCTTTCTTTGTGTCATAGGGACTCCTCCTTTGTCCCGGGGAGGGCAGGGCTGCTGCTACTCCTCCGGTTCTCCTCCCCCGGCCAGTTCTGCAAACTTGGCAGCCATGGTAGGATTGCCTTTTGTCAGCTTTTTGATTGTCACCTCCTGGGCCTTGTCATTGGCCAGGCGGAGATTCCTGTCTGTGCCTAGGAGGGCCTCTTTGGTCTTCTGGAGATGGTCGATGGTCTTGTCGATCTCATCAATGGCCGTCTGGAATTTTCTGGAGGCCAGCTCATAGTTCCGGCCAAAGGCCTCCTTGAAGCGGTCCAGCTCCCCTTCAAAATTGGCGATATCTATATTCTGGGCCTTTACCAGAGCCAGCTCTTTCCTGAAGGCCAGGGAGTTCCGGGCGGCATTCCGCAGAAGGGTGATCATGGGGATGAAGAACTGAGGCCGGATTACGTACATTTTGGGATAGCGGTAGGAGACATCCACAATGCCCCCGTTGTACAGGTCGCTTTCAGACTCCAGGAGGGAAACCAGGACCGCATACTCGCAGCCCTTTTCATTCCGGTCCTTATCCAGCTCCTTGAAGAAATCCTCATTCTTCTTCTTGGTGGCTGTCTCGTCATTTTCATTCTTCATCTCGAACATGATGGAGATGAACTCCGTCCCGCTTTCGTCGGCTTCCCGGAAGATATAGTCTCCCTTGCTCCCGCTTCTGGCATCATTGTCCTTCTCGAAATAGGCCAGGGGGAAGGCGGCTGTGCGGATCTTGCTGAATTCCGTCTCGCAGTGCTGCTCCAGGGTCTCCCCTACCATTTTAGTGGAGAGCTTGGCTTTCATATCCTTGATTCTGCTGATTTCCTCATCCCGGTCCTTGAGCTGGATCTCATACTTCTCCCGGAGGGAGGCTTCCCCCAGCTGCCGGGCTGCTTCCTTGGCTTCCAGGTCTCTTTGCAGCCCGTCCCTCTCCTTCTCCAGGGCGCTCAGGGCTTCCTTCAGGGCCAGTTCCCTGGCCAGATCCGAGGACCGGAGCTCCTCCTTGAGCCGGGCGATTTCCACATCCTTCCTGGCGGCTTCCTCCTTCAGCTCTCCTGTCACCGTGGCCTGGATGAGCTGGGCGCTGGTTTTCAGCTCTTCCTGAAGGCGGCTGATCTCGCTCTCCCGCCTGGCTGCTTCCAGCTCCATGCTGCTCCGGAGCTTCTGCTCTGCCAGTTCCACCGCTGCAGTTTTTTCCCTCTCTGCCAGGGACAGGCGTTCCTGGAGGGCCTTGCTGAAGGCTTCATCCCGGACCTGGCTGAGGATATTGGCATAGCCGGCCTCATCGATGCTGAAGGTCTTGCCGCAGTTGGGGCACCGTATTTCTTCCATTTCTATTCCTCCTTGTGGGTGTTTCTTCTATGAAAGCCTTTCGCCATAGGGCACCTTGAAGTTCCTTGTGAAGGGGATCCTTTCCACTCTTTTCATCAGAAGCTCCCCGGCAGCCTGGTTTACAGCCGGCTGGGAAATGAAGTGAGCCTATGCCGTCTCTGTCATATTCATGGTGCCGCAGACCTTCAAAAAGATCTTCAGGTGTCTGAGGGTCATGGACCCTCCTCATATCCTGTCAGATGCTTATGGATTAATATGATGGTAATATTTTACTTATCCTTCGTCAAGGCTTACACTATTAGAGATGGGAAGAGGCCCTCTTCCCCCCATTCTGATTTTGGAGGCTCTTTGATGAAGACGATGACTGAACGCCTGCCGGGTATCGCCCTGGCTGCCCTGATTGCCCTTCCCGCCTGGTTCTTGGGTCAGGCCTTCCCCATTCTGGGAAGCCCGGTTCTGGGGATCCTCTTCGGGATGCTTCTGGCCTTCTGGAAGCGTCCGGCCCTTTATGAGGCAGGGATCCGCTATACAGGGAAGAAGGTGCTCCAGCATGCCATCATCCTCCTGGGCTTCAGTATGAACCTCTTCCAGGTCTTCAAGGTGGGAAGCCAGACTCTCCTCCTCATGTGCTTCACTTTGGTGGCGGCTTTTGCCACTTCCTTTCTGGCTGGACGCTTCCTTAAGGTCCAGGGCCGGACTGCCACCCTCATCGGGGTAGGCACGGCCATCTGCGGGGGCTCGGCCATTGCCGCCACCGCTCCTGTGGTCCAGACGGAGGAGGAGGAAGTGGCTCATGCCATCTCCACCATCTTCCTCTTCAATGTCCTGGCGGCTTTCCTCTTCCCCTTCCTGGGGCATCTCCTGGGGATGGGGGATTTCACCTTCGGCCTCTGGGCGGGGACGGCGGTGAACGATACTTCCTCTGTGGCGGCTGCTGGCTACTCCTATAGCCAGGCTGCCGGGGATCTGGCGGTGATCGTGAAACTCACCCGGACCTTGATGATCGTCCCGGTGACCCTCTTCCTGGCCTTTTACACCTCCAAGAAGAAGGCTGCAGGCTCCCCGGAACAGACCTATTCCCTTGGTAAGATCTTCCCTTGGTTTGTCCTGGGCTTCCTCCTGGCTTCTCTTCTCAGCACCTTCCTCCCCCTGTCGCAGGGTATCTGGGGCGTTCTTGCCCAGCTCGGGAAGTATTTCATCGTTATGGCTATGGCGGCTATCGGCCTGAATACTAATGTGGTGCAGCTCCTGGGGAAGGGGGGAAGGCCGGTGCTTCTGGGTCTGATCACCTGGGTGGTCTTATCCCTGTCTTCCCTGGGAGCGATCGCCCTTCTCTTTTAAGAAGGATCTGCGGCTTCATAACAGATAGGAATGCAGCCCCGGGGCATGGGATTCATGCTCCGGGGCTTTTTCCTTTCCCTGGCTCATCAGGGGCAGAAGCCTATGCAGTCTTTTCCCCTGACCTATTCCAAGGTGGCCCTGCCGCCCTTCATAAAGAGGAGCAGGAGGACCGCTGCAGCAACGGACTGAAAGGCTCCGAAGGCAAAGGGGGCCCAGCCTCCCAGGGAGGTCCATAACAGCCCGGCAATGGCGCTTGCCGGGAAGAGAGCCAGGCCCACAATGGTCCCATGAAGGCCCAGCATGGTACCCCGGAGCTCTGTGGGGGAGATTTCCGCAATATATGCCCGCTCCACTCCAGCAATGAGGGCGGTATGGGCCCCATAGAGGAGGAAAAGGAGGATGAGGAACACAGGCTGGGAAGCCAGGGCAAAACCCATGTAGACAAGGGCGAAAAGGAAATATCCTGTCACCAGAAGCCGCTTCCCCCCAGCCCGGTCTGACCGCCTTCCAGCAGGAATAGCCAGGAGGGAGGCGGTCACATTATAGATGAAGTAGAGGAGGATGACGGACCTGTCGTCAAAGCCCAGTCCTTTGGCCCGGAGGAGGAGGAAGGCATTGGAGGAGTTCCCCAGGGTGAAGAGGAGGGCTACCAGGAGATAGAGCTTCAGCTGGCCGGGGAGCTTGGGGATATTCTTCCAGAAGGGCGCTGGCCTTTTCCCCTCCTCTGCAGATGGTCCCTCCTTCCTCTCCCGGAGGAAGGGGAAGACAGCCAGGCTGAGGAGGGCGGGAATCAGGGCGATGAGGAAGATTTCCTTGTATGCGATGGATCCGGAACCTCTGGAAAGGATGAGATAGGCAGCGAGGATGCCTATGGCCCCTCCTGCCATGTCCAGGGCTTTATGGAGGCCGAAGGCCAGACCCATCCTCCCACTGCCGGCGCTTTCGCTGACCATCACATCCCGGGGGGCTGTACGGATGCCTTTTCCCATGCGGTCCAGAACCCTGGCAGCCAGAATCCCCACCCAGGAGCCTGCCAGCAGGAGCCCCCCCTTATATGCCGCACCTGCAGCATACCCGAAGAAGGCCAGGGCCTTCTTTTTCTTATAGCGGTCGGAAAAGTGCCCGCTGAAGACCTTCAGCAGGCTGGCCAGGCTTTCCGCAATGCCCTCAATGAACCCTACCAGGGCGGGGGTCCCTCCGAAGACAGAGGTGAGGTATAGGGGGATGATGGGGTAAACCATCTCCGAGCTGATATCCGCAAAAAAGCTGATGAGCCCGATTAAGAATACATTCCACATGGACACTTCTCCTGTCCGGTTCCCGGATTACAGGGGCTTCCCGCCCTCCCACAGGGCATATTGGTTCCTGCCCCTGTTTTTAGCCTGATACAGGGCCTTATCTGCAGCGCCCAGGAGATCTTCCGAGGTCTGTTCCCCATTGGGTGCGGCCAAAGCGATTCCCAGGCTTATGGTCACATAACCATATTCAGAACCGGAATGAGGGAGGTTCAGGTTGCGGAAGCTTTCCATCAGGCTTTCCGCAAAATGTATGGCCTGCCCATCAGCGGCGAGGGGGATAATGGCCACGAATTCCTCCCCTCCGTACCGTGCAACCAGGTCGGTGGCCCGCTGGGCGTTTTCCTTAAAGATTCCGGCGATGAGCCGCAGGCATTCATCCCCGGCCAGATGCCCATAAATATCGTTATATGCCTTGAAGCGGTCTACATCCCCAAGGACAAGGGCAAGCTGGCCCCCGCTGCGCCTGGCCCGGTTCCACTCAATGGCCAGGGCCTGATCGAAATGCCGCCTGTTATAGATCCCTGTAAGCCCATCTGTATTGCTGATGGCTTCCAGCTTATTCCTGCTTTCGGTGAGCTCCTTTGTCCGCAGCTGGACCATCTCTTCCAGCTGCTCATTCCACGCCAGGGCCTGATTCCTGGATTCTGTCAGCGCTCCAATAGCCTCATCCACCAGGCGGAGATTGAAGAAGGCCATAATCCCGATAGCCAGGGGCAGGAAGGCATAAAGGAGATAGCCATGGGAAAGGCCGCTTCCCGGAATGCGATCCAATACGATAAAATGCCCTGAGATCACAAGGGTAGAGAGAACCCCCCCTGCAATGATCTGGAATCGGTCTGTGGCAAAGGTGGTGATCAGGACCAGCAGGAAGCAGATCAGGACAAGGGTTTCCAGGTAGCGGATCGGACCGGCATCCATGGGGAAAAGCCAGTCCCCGATAAAGTTATGCATAAAGGGGAGGGCCATGTAGCTGATTACAGTGCCGATCCCGGCTGCAGAAACCTTCCCCTTCCGGAGGAGCAGGAAGGATATCAGCAGTCCGAAGATGGCTGTCAGATCCCCCACAAACAGGATGGGTTTTGCCTCCAGTTTCACCAAATGAACCGGGGTGATCAGGAACAGCATGAACGCCAGGAAGACTACGTTCGACTTGAAAAGCTGTTCTGCTTTTTTCAAGAGGAAATAGTTGTCCCCGCTCACGTTCTCAAGGAACTTTTCTTTAATAAATCTATTTATATTCTTCATATGCGGTCTGATGTCCTCCTGAGGGAATCCTGATGGGCGCAGCGGCAGTTGTGATTTGTCCATTGGTCCTCGCATCATATATTACCATAAAGGACCTGCCATGTGCGGTATTCCCGCCTTTATTTGTCCGATATCTCTTTCACAAGCTGCGTTCCTCCTGGCTGGAGGGTTTTGGCTTTTTTTCTGGATATATGGGGACTTCCCTGAACTGACTCTTCCATTTCCCCTCACCCAGGAATCGGTCCAGAACGAAGCCCACGCTTTCCTGATGGTCCCTTTGTATCAGAAAGATATAGTCCCTGACAGAATACCTGCTGAACCGGATGATTCTGGTTTCTATGGTATTTTCCTTTGTGTGGATATTCCTCAGTTTTTCCAAGTATGCGGCCTCAGGCTGTCTGTCTCTGTGGTTGTATAGGACCAGGCTGAAGCCGGCATCAAGCATATCTTCAATCTCATTCTGGAAGATGTGCTTCACGCTGGTTTTCAAGGTTGGCTTCATCTTCCTTGCGGCGATGCCATTGTCTGGATCACAGAAAATCAGATCCCTGTCGGATAATTGCATCAGGCTTTCTGAAAACCATTCTTCTCTTCGTTGGATTCTCTCCTGCCTGCCTTGTGGGGTCCGGGAGGATATCTCATCAAGATCCAGGAGATCTTCAAAAAACCGGATCTGGGAGAATCTTGGAAAGGCTCTTGCTTCATGGATGTTGCGTCTGCACTTTTCAATAGAGCCTTTGAGGAACTGGCAGAGTTCCGAATCGCTCTTCAGGAACTCTTCCTTATTCAGATAGTCAATATGCCTGCCATCAGTTTTGCCATCATCCTTGGTCAGATACCAGTTCAATCCGATATTCAATCCAGTTGGTATAAGGGCGGATATCAGGAGGAATTTGCTGAAGTCCCCGATATCCCCAAAGTATTGGTTTTTCATCATCATCTCCAGTCTTCCTGAATGCTCTGTCTCACTTCCCCTCCAGCAGCACTACAATCTCTACATTAAGCATCATACAGCGCCCCATACTTATGGGTGAAAATAAACCGAATCCAATAAGTCATACTCCCTGAACAAGAGGAATATTCCAGACCTTATCGATTGGCACAAAAGCAATCAGCCTGTTAAGAATATCAACGGATCTTCTTTGATCTCTATGCATCTGTATCGCAACTGAGTATCTCTTTTCCATTACAATTTAGTCTTTGCGCTGCACATGGAGGGAATTGCTGATTGTTTTGCCTTTTATTCGCTAAGCAGAAAATCTATAATATTTACGACTTTTATTCCTTCTATATCTGTGATGATGGAACGATCCATGGTCAGGATATATTTGGGATAGGAATCATGGATGGCCGACAAGGGGCGAAGCTCTCTGTTTCTGGTACTGTCATCCAATATGCTTGCAGAGACTTGGATGTACAGTTTTTCTTTTGGTTTTGTGGCGACAAAATCGATTTCAAGAGAATCGTTTTTTCCGATATTGACTACATATCCTCGCCGAAGCAGCTCAAAGAAAACAACGTTTTCCAGGGTATGCCCATAATCCGTATTGCGAAGTCCTGTTAATTGATTTCGAATCCCCGTATCAACGATATAGAATTTTTCCAGTGTCTTAAGAATCTGCTTTCCCTTAAGATCATACCGTCTTGCACGATAGACAATATAGGCGCTCTCCAGCATCCGGATATAGTTTTCAATGGTCATACTAGAGGTTTTACGGCCACTGCTTGTCAGATAATCACTGATTTTTTTATAGGAGACGATGCTTCCAACATTAGAGGCTAAGTACTTAATCAGACTTTCCAGTAAAGCAGGGTCTCTCACTTCATTCCGCTGGATTACATCTTTCATAATGACTGTCGTATAGATGCCGGATAAAAACGCATTGGCCGCTTCCGGGAATTCCAGAAGCTGGACAACAGCCGGCAGCCCGCCAAACTCCAAATACTTATTAAATGCATTCTCAAGGCCTTCCTCGCTTATGTCTTCTCTAAACGCCAAGTATTCTTTAAAAGATAGGGGCTGCATTTTTATTTCGACATATCTTCCGGAAAGAAGGGTTGAAAGTTCTGATGATAACAGATAGGCATTGGAACCTGTAATGTAGATGTCAACATCGAAATCTACAAGAAGGGCATTGACGCCTTTCTCCCAATCCTGAACTTGCTGGACTTCATCCAACAGGATGTAGCATTTATCCTGGGCTGCATCAAGGTTTTCTTCGATATATTGATAGAGGTCTTTGTAATTCTTTATTTCATCGAACTCAAAGGATTCAAAGTTCATCCGTAAAATCCGATTGCTGGAGATGCCCTCCTTCAGCAAGTGGCTCTCTAGCAACGTCAGCAAGGATGACTTGCCACATCGTCGTATGCCGGAAATCACTTTAATGAGCGGCTTATCTTTCAACTCTATGAGTTGTTTTAAATATAAGTCTCTATCTTTCATGCTTTCACCTCTTTTTTATATTATAACTTAAAAAAGTTAAATTGTAAGTATTTTTTTAAGTTATATCGTGAAAATATATATTAAAGTGATTTTTTAGTTGTGGTTAAAACTATATGGTAGGGTCTTCCACTACTATTACCATCTGTTTCAGCCTCTTCCATCTGGAGTTGCTGTGGCAGCTCCATGATTCATGAGCAATCCATTAAACCTGTCTTCATTAAAGAGGATTCTTTTGTTTCATCAAAGGATATGTGATTGATCAATAAAAACACTCCCCCGGAATAATCCCTCCGGGGGAGCATGCTCTGATTCTTAAAATCCCTGTTTGCAGCATTCCCAGCCTTTTCTCACTTCCACTCCAAAAGCACTACCGTCTCCACATGCCCCGTCCAGGGGAAGAGGTCCACTGGCTGCACCTTCTTTACCTCATAGCCCCCCTGGGAGAGGACTCCCAGGTCCCGGGCCATCCGCCCCAGTCCACAGCCCACATAGAGGATCCGGGAGATTCCGGAAGCCAGGAGAGCCTCCAGAACAGGAGGCTCCAGGCCCCCCCGGGGAGGGTCGATCACTGCAATCCCCTCCGGATCCAGTTCTATCCCCCCAAGAAGCTCCTCCACCTTCCCAGCCATATAGGTGCCCCTGATTCCTGCAGCCCTGGCATTCTCCCGGGCCAGTTCAACTGCCCGAGGCACTGTCTCGATCCCCAGGACCTCCCGGACCCGGCTTCCCAGATAGATTCCGATGCTCCCCACCCCGCAGTAGAGATCATAAAGGATCCGCTCCCCGGCATCCTCAGGCAGGAAGGAAGCAATCACCTCATAGAGGCGCTCCGCTCCTTCCCTGTTCACCTGGAAGAAGGAAGCGGAAGAGACCATGAAGGAATGGTCCCCCAGGGTCATGGTGAGGAGCCTCTCTCCCCTCTCCCCCTGGGCCAGGAAGGCCTGGGGGAAGGAGGCCTGAAGGAGGGGCTCCACTTGTTCTGCCTCTATCCGGGAGCAGCCCTTCAGGGTTACTGCCACCTCTCCCCCCCCAAGGCGGAGGATTGCCTCCTCGGGCTGGCAGCCTGTCCGCTGGAAGATCCCCTCCAGAACCTTCTTCATCTGGAGGAAGAGAGGAGGGAGAAGGGGGCATTCCCCGATGGCCAGGGGCTGCCGCCCGCCCTTGCGGTAGTAGCCCAGGTGCCACTGGCCTTCCTCCCGGAAGCCATGGAAGACCACCTTGTTCCTGTATATCCTGTTTTCCCGAAGCCCCAGGACCTGGGGCAGGGGGATCTTCACTCCGGAAATCTTACTGAGAGAACCCTGGACCCAGCGGGCCTTGGCCAGGAGCCCCCCTTCATAGGAACTATGCTGCAGGCTGCACCCCCCGCAGACCCCATAGTGGGAACAGAAGGGAGCCTGGCGCGCAGGGGAAGCCTTACAGATTTCCACAGCCCGGCCCTGGTCGAACTTCTTCCCCACCTTGGTGATTTCTGCCAGGACCGTTTCTCCTGGGAGGGCATCAGCCACAAAGACCACCTTCCCCTCCTGCCGGGCTACCCCCTGGCCTTCTTCTGTGAGATCAGTGATCTCCAGGAGCACCTTCTTCTCTTCCGCCATCCGGACCGCCCTCCCTGCTTCTTTTTCCCATTTTACTTATCTTACCATATGCCAGGAGATTCTTTCAGATTTCCCTGCCTCTTCGTGATGTTATCACGGAGGGAGGATTCCAAGGAAGGTATGATGGGAAGCAGCTGAAAATCTTGCAAAAAGGACGGAACCCGCCAATGTGGAAACTACTGAAAGCCATCCAGCAGAACCTCACCTGGAGCATTCCTGCCTCCATGGTCCTGGGTCTTGCCTTCGGATACCTCTTTGATGCCGCCTTCCTGAAGGAAGCCATCGTGCCCCTGACCTTCCTCATGGTCTACCCCATGATGGTCACCCTGAACATGCGCCAGCTCTTCCAGGGCAAGGACTATAAGGTCCAGGGAGGAGCTCTGGTGATCAACTTCCTCATCACCCCCTTTATCGGGTATGGCCTGGGACGCCTTTTCTTCCCGGACCAGCCTCTTCTGGCTCTGGGGATCCTCCTCACCAGCCTGCTCCCCACTTCAGGGATGACCATCTCCTGGACAGGCTTTGCCAAGGGGAACATGGCCGCTGCGGTGAAAATGACCATTATCGGCCTGATTGTCGGCTCCCTGGCCACCCCCCTCTATCTTCAGGGCCTCATGGGCACTGTGGTGAAGGTGAGCATGGGAGAAGTCTTCAGCCAGATTCTCTTCATCGTCTTCCTGCCCCTGATCCTGGGGGCGGCT
>CAYMDI010000031.1:0-13560 GCA_964389165.1 uncultured Eubacteriales bacterium
ATGCTTATTGAAGATAAAGTGATATGGAAGATGAAGAAGTGGGTGGCCCCACTTCTTTCTTTTCAGTAAGGAGTGGAAACAGGGTGTCCGTTGCAGAGAATATGGAAAAAAGATTTGGCCCCTTGGCAGAGGAACTGGGCTATGAACTGGTTTATGCGGAATATGCCAAGGAAGGTCAGGATTGGTATCTGCGGTTCTTCATCGACCATCCCCAGGGGATCGATATCAATGACTGCGAAAAGGTAAGCAGAGCGGTGGAAGCTGTGCTGGATCAGGAGGAACTGATCAAAGGCCAATATATCCTGGAGGTCTCTTCCCTGGGTCTTGAACGGCCACTGCGTACGGAGAAGGATTATCAGGAGGCCATCGGGGAGTATGTTGAAATATGCCTGTATCAGCCAGAGGAAAAGAAAAAGAAGTTCCGGGGAAGGCTGTTATCCTATGGAGAAGAAATCAGGCTGGAATGTGACGGCAAAGAAGTCAGCATCAAAGCCGCAAATATAAGCAAAGCAAATCGCAGCGTAGAGTTTTAGGAGGGTAAGGAAATCCAATGGCAAAGAAACAGAAAGAAGAAGAAATAAGCATTGTCCAGGCAGTCCAGGTCATTGCAGAAGACAAGGGGATCGATCCGGAACTCCTTTTCGAAACAATCGAGAATGCCATCGTAATGGGGCTGAAACGCAAGCATGCTACAGAGTTCCAGAAGGAGAGGGACCCTGAAGCAGAAACCCCTTACGATAATGTCATCGCAGAATTAAACAGGCAGAACAGCCAGATCCGCATCATCCAGGTGAAAGAGATTGTGGAGGAAGTGACAGATCCTCAGAATGAGATCACCCTGGAAGAAGCCCTGCTTATTGATGATTCTGTCCTACTGGGACAGTCAGTCCTGGTGGAACTGCCCATTGACACCAAGGAAATGGGACGGATGGTGGCCCAGACTGCAAAGCAGATCATCACCCAGAAGATCCGGGAGATCGAACGCAACAAGAACTATGAGGAATTCTCCCGTAAGGAAAAAGACCTCCTCACCGGGAAAATCTCCAGAATCACCCCAGTCAGCGGTGATGGGGATGGCAAGTATAATGTGTTTGTGAAAATCGGCAATACGGAAGTGATCCTGCCTCCGGAGGAGCAGGTTGAAAACGAACGCTACGCTACGGATCAGTATCTCAGCGTCTACCTTGTCAATGTGAAAAAGACAACCAAAAACCCTGTGATTACGATTTCCAGAAGGCATAAGGATCTCATCAAGCGCCTCTTTGAGCGGGAAGTTCCGGAAATCCATGATGGCACAGTCCTGATCAAGGGGATTGCAAGAGAGGCCGGAAGCCGGAGCAAGATGGCTGTAGCCAGCACGGTGGATAATGTGGATCCGGTGGGAGCCTGCATCGGTACCAGAGGAAGCCGTATCGGCGAGGTCCTGCGGAATCTTGGCAGCACAAAGGAGTCCGGGGAGAAGATCGATATCATCGAGTATTCCGAAAAGACGGAAGAATACATCAGCAATGCCCTGGCTCCGGCTCAGATCCTGGATATCCGGATCAATGAAGAGACAAAAGAGGCCAAGGTGCTGGTGGCCAGAGATATCTTCTCTTTAGCCATCGGGAAAGACGGGCAGAACGTCCGCCTGGCGGCCAAGCTTACAGGATGGAAGATCGATATTGTAAGCGATGAGCAGGTCTCATCCCTGGATGACCTTTAGGAATCCAGGCCATGAAAGTGAAGAAGACCCCTCAACGCACCTGTTTAGGCTGCGGGATCAAAGGGGACAAAGGAGCTTTCATCCGCATCGTCCGGCGCCCGGACGGGACCCTGGCCCTGGATGCCAGGGGCAAGGAACCCGGGAGAGGGGCATATATCTGCCCCAGCCTCCAATGCCTCCAGACTGCCATCAAAAGGAAGGCAGTGGAGCGGGCACTGGGGGTCAGACCAGATGCGGATATGATCAAGGAACTGACGGAGCAGCTGGAAGAAAGCTGATACCGCCTGGCGGACAAGGAGTGGTAACAGATGTCAAAACGAATATATGAAATAGCCAAAGAAAAAGGGGTTGCCAATAAAGAGATCGTCTGGATTCTGGAAAAACTGGATATCGAGGCAAAATCCCATATGAGCATCATCAGCGATGAAGACCTGGAAAAAGTGGAGGGCTTCTATCGTAGAATGAAGGAAAAAGCAGCAGCGGCGGAGGAAGAAAAACGCCATCAGGAGGATCTTGAGCTGCAGAAGGCTAAGAAGCCCCAGGAGCCCCCTAAAGAAGAAAGCACAGACGTGAAGGAAATCGTGGCTAAAAATGTCCCTGCTGGCAGCCCTCACCGGCCTGCCCGGGAAAAAGAAGCTGCACCTCAGCGGGCTGAGGCTGGAAGCCGCCCCGCTGCGCCACGCTCCCAGGGCACAGCCCCGGCAAGACCCCAGGGCACCGCTCCGGCAAGACCCCAGGGTCAGAGGCCTGCCCCGGCCCCAAGACCAGCAGCCCCTGCACCCCAGAGGCCTGCTCCCGTTGGCGCGGCTCCCGGACCCAAAAAGGACTTCAAGAAGAAAGAAGATCCCAAAAAGGCTGTCAAGGGACGCCATAACAGCAACCGTATGGCCGATGGCGATGGCCGCTGGAAAGGCTCCAAAAAGAGCAAAAAAAGGAACCAGCAGAATCAGGATCGTGTAGAAATCATCGTGAAGAAGATCATCCTTGGGGAAGAAGTCCAAGTAAAAGATCTGGCCATGCGCCTCAATAAAACCACAGGTGAAGTCATCAAGAAGCTCATGATGATGGGCGTTATGGCAACCCTCAATGAGTATATCGACTATGATACGGCTGCCCTTATCGCCCAGGAATTCGGGGTGGAGGAAGTGGAATTCAAGACCCTGAAAAGGGAAACCGAGCTCCTGGTCATTGAAGATGATGAAAAATCACTCAAGCCCAGACCGCCGATCATCACAGTCATGGGTCACGTTGACCACGGCAAGACCTCCCTTCTGGATGCGATCCGCAAGACCAATGTCATCTCCACGGAGGCAGGTGGGATCACCCAGCACATTGGAGCCTACCAGGTAAACTATAACGGGAAGAAAATCACTTTCATCGATACCCCCGGACACGCTGCCTTTACCTCCATGAGAGCCAGGGGAGCCAATATTACAGATATCGCCATTCTGGTTGTCGCTGCAGATGACGGCGTCATGCCCCAGACAGTGGAGTCCATCAGCCATGCCAAGGCAGCCGGGGTCCCCATTATCGTGGCCGTGAATAAGATCGACAAAGAAGGTGCCGATCCGGCCAGGGTCATGCAGCAGCTCACAGAACACGGCCTTGTGGCGGAAGAATGGGGCGGTGATACGATTTTCGTGCCTGTTTCCGCAAAAAATGGAGATAATATTGATGGACTGCTGGAAATGATCCTTCTGGTTTCAGAGGTGGAAGACTACAAAGCCAATCCCAACCGGGTGGCAGAAGGCTTCGTCCTGGAAGGCCGGCTGGATAAAGAAAGAGGGACTGTGGCATCCCTGCTGGTGACCAAGGGCACCTTGAAAATCGGGGATATGATCCTGTCCGGTGAAACCTACGGGAAGGTGAAAGCCATGACCAACGATAGCGGGAAGGCTCTGAAAAGCGCAGGTCCGGCTACTCCTGTTGAAGTTCTTGGCCTTGCTGATGTACCCGAGGCTGGTGATATCTTCCAGGTTGTGAAGGATGAGAAGCGTGCAGCCTATCTTGCAGACCAGCGGAAAATCGTGAAGAAGGAAGAAAAAAGCCGTTCCAGTCAGAAAGTGTCCCTGGAAAACCTCTTCGAGAAGATCAGCGAAGGAAATCTCCAGGAACTGAACCTGATTGTCAAGGGGGATGTTCATGGTTCAGTAGAAGCCCTCTGCCAGTCCATCCGAGGCATCCAGAGCGATGAGGTGAAGGTAAACATCATTCACGATGGGGTTGGCGCCATTACTGAAACAGACGTGAAGCTGGCGATGACCTCTGAGGCCCTGATCATCGGCTTTAATGTCCGTCCCGACACCAATGCCAAGCGCCTGGCCGCCGAGGAAAGCATCAACATTACCCTCTATCGTGTCATTTATGAGGTGATCGATGATATCAAGGCAGCCATCAGCGGGCTTCTGGCACCAGAAATCAAAGAGGTGGAATTAGGCACACTGGAAGTCCGGCAGGTCATCAAGGTTCCGAAAGTCGGTCTGGTCGCAGGCTGCTATGTAACAGATGGCAAGGTAACCAACAGCGCCAAACTCCGCGTCCTCCGGGATGGGGTTATCATCTACGAAGGGGATATCAAGGGGCTGAAGCGCTTCAAGGATGAAGTGAAGGAAGTCGCCCAAGGCTATGAGTGCGGCCTTTCTGTTGAAGGCTTCAATGACGTGAAAGAAGGGGATGTCATCGAGGCATACACCCTGGAGTCCATCGCCAGGAAACTGGATTAAGGAATAGCATCATGATGAAAAAACACCACCGCAGCCAGCGCCTGGAAGGGGAACTGCAGAAAGTACTGGCGGAAATCATCCGGGAAGACCTGAAAGACCCCCGGCTCTCGCTGATTTCCGTATCAGGGGTCAGCGTTTCCAGGGATCTCTCCTTTGCGAAAATCTTCATCAGCCATCTGGAGGAGGAAAAAGCCAAGGAGGGGATTGAAGCCCTGAACAAGGCAAAGGGTATTATCCGTAAAGGTATCGGACAGAAACTCTCCCTGCGGATCGTCCCGGAAATCGCCTTTTTCCTGGATGAGTCCCTCTATTACAGTATGAAGATTCAGGAAAAACTCCGGGAGATCAGCAAAGACCTTCCGAAAGAAAGCCAGCCGGAGGAATCTGAAGAGTCATGAGGAAGCTGATAAAAGAAATCCGCAAGCTGAAGGGCCAGGATGTCCTGGTCCTTACCCATGATTCTCCCGATGGGGATGCCATGGGTTCAACAGTAGCCATGGGCTGGCTCCTCCGGGAGGCAGGGGCCAGGCCTCTCCTTGTCCACAAGGAGGCCATCCCTGAAAAATACAGATTCCTGGTTGGGGATCTTCCTTTATATGCCTTACAGGACCTTTCAGAGGAACAGAAGCTCCGTGAATTCACTGTATTCATTCTCGACAGCGCCTCGGAAGAGCGGGCAGGCTTCCCTTTCCGGGAGGCCTTCCCCCGTTCCGGCCGGGTATACAATATCGATCACCATATCAGCAACGGGAATTTCGGAGATGAGAATTGGGTCTATCCGGGAAAAGCAGCCACCTCGGAAATCGTGGGGGACCTCTATCTGGAAATGTTCCCCCCGATCTGCCCTGAGGCAGCCACAGCCCTCTATACAGGGGTGATGACAGACACGGGGAACCTGACCTATCAGTCCACAACAAGCGCTACGGTAGCCCTGGTCAGCATCCTCCTGGACATGGGTGCGGATTTCAATACAGTGCGGCGCAGGCTTCATGAAAGCGAGACCATGAACCAGATGGCAGGAGTCCGCCATATCTTAAATGAAATGAAACTGGCTGAGGATGGTTATGTGGTCTATACAAGCCTTCCTTATGAGGTAGTGAAGGCCCATAGCCTGACCTCAGGGGATACGGAGAATTATGTGGAATATCCCCGGAAAGTGGATACCTGCGAAATCGCTATTCTCTTCAAGGAAATGGAAAAGGATGTGATCCGGGTATCCATCCGCACAAAAGGGGAGATCGATGCCAATGAGCTGGCCGCTGCCTTTGGCGGGGGCGGGCATGCCCGGGCTGCGGGGTTCCGGGTCAGCAGGCCCATGGAGGAGGCCCGGGCTTATGTCCTGGACCGTGTAGAGAAAGGGCTGGCTGCTCATGAATGGGCTGATCGTCGTCTATAAGGAAAAGGGCTGGACCTCTCATGACGTGGTAGCAAAGCTCCGTGGGATTCTGGGCACCAGGAAGATCGGCCATGCCGGAACCCTGGATCCCCAGGCTGAAGGGGTCCTTCCTGTTGGTGTGGGTAAGGGGACCCGGATTCTGGAGTACGTGGGGAACAGCCATAAGACCTATGAGGGGGAAATGGTCTTCGGACTTTTTTCGGATACAGAAGACCTGCAGGGCCACCTGGAGGAGAAGCCCTTCGAGCCGGGGCTCCTGGAGGAGTCTCTGATCACCCGTGTCTTTGAAGAGCTCAATGGCACGACCCTGTCCCAGCTGCCTCCTATGTACAGCAGCGTGAAGGTTCAGGGAAAGAAGCTCTATGAGTATGCCCGGGCTGGGAAGACCGCAGAGCGGCAGAGCCGTCCTGTAGAGCTCTTCAGCCTGCAGCCTCATTTCCCTGTCTTCCAGAAGGAAGGCAGGCCTTGTCTGAAGTTCACGGCTACGGTGTCAAAAGGGACATATATCCGCACCCTCTGTGTGGAGCTGGGGGATCGGATTGGCGTGCCTGCAGTCATGGGGGATCTGGTGCGGACAGAGGTCGGAAACTTCACCTTGCAGGAGGCCTATACCCTGGAACAGCTTGCCCAGCGGATGGAAGGCAGGGACATGGGATTCCTCCGCACCCTTCGCTCTGGAATCGCCGGGGAAATGGAGGAACTGCAGCTGGGGGATGCTGATTATGAGCGGATCCGCCTGGGTCAGAAAATCCCTGTGCCAAGGCCTTTTCCTGAAGATCTGCTGCTTGCTGGAATCTGGCGGGATGAGCTGGTCTGCATCCTCCGGAATGATGGGGGCTTGCTGAGAATAATTAAAAATGTAGGTGTATGATGAAAATTTATCGTCAGCTTCAGGAAGTCCCCCTCTTATCGAAGAGGACTGCTGTCCTGGGAAACTTTGATGGGGTCCATAAGGGGCACCAATCCTTGATTCAGGCAGCCAGGGAACTCCAGGGAAGCATCCTCCTTCTGACCTTCCATCCCCACCCACAGGTTTTCATGGGGAAGCCTTTTGGGAAGATTCAGACTTTGGAAGAGAAACTGTCCTGCCTGGAGGCTTATGGAGTGGATGAAGTCCTGATCCTGCCCTTTGACCAGGATCTGGCCGATATGAGCAAGGAAGACTTCCTGCAGCGCATCCTCCGGGATGGGTTAGGGGCAGATGCTGTTGTTGTTGGATACAATTATCATTTCGGCAAGGGGGCCCAGGGCAAAAGCAGCGACATCCCAGCCCTTGGGAAGAAATACGGCTTTCAGGGGATTGTGGTGCCAGCCTGCCGGATTGATGAAAAGGTAGTAAGCTCCTCGAGAATCAGAGAGGCTATCAGAAAAGGGCAGATTCAGGAGGCGCAGAAGCTTCTGGGACATCCCTATGAGGTCCGGGGCCTAGTTGTCCATGGCCAGGGAGTAGGCCGGACCATCGGCTTCCCCACTGCGAATCTTGAGGTCTCTCCGGAGAAGCTGCTCCCCGGACCAGGGGTCTATAGCGTATTAGGGAAGCTGGATGGCAGAGTCCTTCCTGGCTTCTGTAATGTAGGAACCCAGCCCACTTTCCGTGACAGGGAGCGGCGGCTTGTAGTGGAAGCGCATTTCTTTGATTTTGAAGAGGATCTCTATGGCCGGGAGATATCCCTGACCTTTGTCTCCTGGCTCAGGAAGATCCAGCGATTTCCGTCAGTGGAAGCGCTGGTAGAGGAGCTGAAGGCAGACAGGACAGCAGCCCTTGCAGCGATTCAGGAGAAAAGCCATGCTGCCTCTTGCAATAATTGAGAATTACAGGTATAATTTGATAGAACTGCTCGCTTCGTTCAGGGAATTCCGACCCTTTACGCAGCCTGCCAGGGATAGAAGAATGGAGGAACAAATATGATTCAGGACATGACCAGAGCAGAAATTATGAAGGAATACGCCATTAAAGAAGGGGACACAGGTTCGCCTGAAGTGCAGATCGCCCTTCTGACCCAGCGGATTCTGCATCTCACAGAGCATCTGAAGATCCATAAAAAAGACTTTCACACCAGACGGGGCCTGCTGAAAATGGTAGGACAGCGCAGACGCTTTCTCCAGTATCTGGAACGAAAGGATTTTGACCGGTACAAGAACATCATCACGAAGCTTGGCCTTCGGAAATAACCGGCTGTTCAGAAGCAAAGGCAGACTCCCATTGGAGTTTGCCTTTTTTTTGCCTCAGGGATATAATTAAAGTGTATGAGGTATAGAAAGAATAGGGGGAATCTGCTGCATATGATTCGTAAGGCCAAAAAGTTTAATATGGTGAAGCTGATTCTGGGCATGGTTGCTGCCGGGGTGATTTTCCTGGGCGGCATGTCCGGAAGCGAAGTGAGGGGGGCCGCAAAATTTGATGGGGTCTATGTGATCGTGTCTCAAAGAAGCGGACTGGCCCTGGATATCTGGAGGGGAAGCCCCAATAACGAGGCGAACATCATTCAATGGTATCGCCACAATGGCTCGAATCAGCAGTGGCTGATCAGACCGTCCATTTATGAGGAGGGCTACTACACCATTACTTCGGTGCAGAATGCAGGCAAATCCTTTGACGTATACAGGGGCAGCAAGGCTATCGCTACGCGGATCATCCAGTATGATTCCCTGCCCTGGCAGAACAACCAGAAGTGGCGCATTATGGAGCATAGTGACGGAACAGTGACCTTTATGGCTCTGGATGCCATCAATGCGAAGACTAACTATGTTCTGGATGTGAACAGAGGCAGCACGAGTCCGGATGCCAATATCATCCAGTATACCTATGTAGAGGGGAATACCAACCAGCGCTGGTATCTTGTCCCCTATAATCAGATCACCATGACCTTCCAGAGCAATGAAGGCTCTCCTGTAGCCCCTGTGGTCCTAGGAGAAGAGGGGCTGGTGCAGAAACCGGCAGACCCTGTCCGCCGGGGATTCAGTTTTGCCGGCTGGTACAAGGATGAGGCCCTGACTCAGGCATGGGATTTCTCTTCGGATATGCTTCAGGAAAGCACCACTGTTTATGCCAGGTGGTCGGCACTTCCGGAAACGACGGTAACCTATAACAGCATGGGGGGGAGCGCCGTTGCTCCGGCCACTGAATATATCGGGCAGGCTGCTGTGAAACCGGCAGACCCGGTACTTTCCGGATATCGGTTTGCCGGCTGGTACAAGGACGAGGCCCTGACAGATGACTGGAATTTCGCTTCAGATATCGTCACTGGGGACATGAGCCTCTACGCTGCGTGGGAGGAGTCCCTTACAGGACGGGTTATCTGGCTGGACAGCGGGCATGGCCTCCGGTACAAGCTGGATAATGGCACATATGCATTCGATCCTGGTTCCACCGCAGCAGTGAGCCTTTACGGAGGGAAGGCAGAATGGGAGTACACCTATGCCTACGCGAAATCCCTGAAGCCTTTACTGGAGGCTGAAGGAGCCACAGTATACATCGCATATGAGCAGTTAAAGGACCAGGTATTTCTCCCTGGTGGTCTGGACCCTAACGGAGAAGTGCGGACCGGGAATCAGAACTCCCTTGATGCCCGAGGTGCGACAGCAGCAGCCCTTGGCGCTGATGTTTTCGTCAGCATCCACTTCAATGCAAATGTTTCAACATCCCCATCAGGGGTCGTGACGGACTATTACTATCCCAATACCCCCACTAACATTGATTACATTCCCATCATTCCTTTTGTGGATGTGAACGGCAATGGCTGGGATGCAGCAGATTATCAAGCCAGCCCAAAATATACCTACTCCAAGGCCCTGGCCTATGCGCTGCAGCCTCCGGCCAACCCAGTTGGTTTTGGGGTGTTTGGCATCAGGGAACCCCTGACTACGGATTCCAACAACGACTGGCGCTTTCTGCGTAACGCCCCGATGCCTGCAGTCCTCATGGAACTGGGCTTCCTGTCCAATGCATCCGATTTCGCAAAAATTCACAACGGAGGCACGCCAAACCCGGCAATCATCCAATCCATATACACTGGGATTGTTGATTATTTCAGATCCAATCCGGATCACTGGGATTTCTGATGCTTCTTCAGGAGAGGGCTCCAGGCCTTCTCCTTTTCTTTGTTGCGCATCAGTTTTAAAGAAGGTATAATGTAAAAGATAAAAAGAAAGAAGAATATGGAGGAAAAATACATGGGTAATGTATTGAAAAGGGAAATGACCCTGGGAAGCATGAGCTTCACCCTTGAGACAGGGAGAATGGCCAGACTGGCTGACGGCTCTGTCTTCGGGACCTATGGGGATACCGCAGTCCTGGCTACAGCCGTTATGGCCAAAACCAGAAGGGAAGGAATCGACTTCTTCCCCCTGACAGTAGATGTAGAAGAGAAAATGTATGCTGCGGGGAAGATTCCCGGCGGCTTTATCAAGCGGGAAGGACGTCCGGGAGAACGCTCCATCCTTACAGCCCGTCTCATTGACAGGCCAATCCGCCCGCTGTTTCCTGACGGATTCAAAAATGACATCCAGCTTGTTGCGACGGTTCTGTCCATCGAACCGGATAGAGAGCCGGATATCCTTGCAATGAACTGCGCCTCTGCAGCCCTTCACCTTTCAGGAGCGCCCTTCCAGGGACCCATCGGGGCAGTACGGGTAGGATATATTGACGGAGCCTTCATCATCAACCCTGATCTCCAGCAGCGGGAGGACTCCCTGATCAACCTCACCGTTGCAGGAACGGCCGAGGCTGTGATGATGGTTGAAGCAGGAGCGAAGATCGTTCCGGAAGAAATCATGCTGGAAGGGATCCTTTTCGGTCATGAAGCCATCAAAGAGGTTACAGCCTTTATCGCCGGCTTCCGGGAAGAGGCGGCACAGCTCGGACTCTGCAAAGAAAAGTTTGTCTTTGTGCCAGAAGAGCGGGATGAAGCGGTCATCGGTGAGATGAAGGCCTTCATCGCTCCGGCTATTGACAGAGCCATCCAGGAGATCCTGGAGCAGAATCTTGCGAAACAGCCCAGAGACGAGAAGCTTTCCCAGCTGAAAGACGCGCTGGTTAAAGAATACTTCCAGGAGAAGGAAGAAACCCTGGCATCCCATCCGGAGCACCTTCGCTGGTTCAAAGAGCTTTTTGGCGATGTGGAAAAGGAAGCCTTCAGAGACCTGATCCTGGACAGAGAGCTGCGGATCGACAACCGCCGCCTCACAGAAGTCCGTCCCATCACCTGTGAAGTGGATGTCCTGAACCGCACCCACGGTTCCGCCCTCTTTACCCGGGGAGAGACCCAGATCCTCAGCGTCGTGACCCTGGGACCCAGCGATGATGAGCAGATTATCGATGATATCAATAACATCACTTCAAAACGCTATATGCACCACTATAACTTCCCAGCCTTCAGCGTAGGGGAGGCAAGACCCATGCGTAGCCCAGGCCGCCGTGAAATCGGCCACGGGAACCTTGCTGAACGGGCCCTGATTCCTGCCCTCCCCAGCCAGGACGAGTTCCCCTATGTCATGCGTGTCGTTTCCGAAGCCCTGAGCTCAAACGGATCCACATCCATGGGCAGCGTCTGCGGCAGTTCCATGGCCCTGATGGCTGCCGGGGTCCCCACAGTAGGACAGGTGGCCGGGATTGCCATGGGCCTTATCAAGAAAGGCGAGAAAGTCGCCATTCTCACAGATATCCAGGGAATGGAAGACCATCTTGGGGATATGGACTTCAAAGTGGCAGGCACTGCAGAGGGGGTAACAGCCCTCCAGATGGATATCAAGATTGACGGCATCAGCCGGGAGATCCTCACTACAGCTCTGGAGCATGCCAAAGCCGGACGGATGCATATCATGAATATCATGAACAGCGCCATCAGCAAGAACAGAGAGCAGCTATCCCCCTATGCTCCGAAGATCGTTTCTCTGGATATCGATCCTGATAAGATCCGGGAAGTCATCGGCCCAGGAGGAAAGATCATCAAAAAGATCATTGAAGAGTCCGGGGTGGATATCAATATTGACGACAGCGGAAGGATTGAGATTGCCGGGGTAGGCCAGGAAGGCATTGACAAGGCCATCTCCATTATCACAAGCATTGTCGCAGAAGTTGTCACAGGGAAAATCTACCTGGGTAAGGTGAAGAAGGTGATGGAATTCGGCGCCTTTGTAGAAGTCATCCCCGGTGTTTATGGCGGTTCTGGGAAAGAAGGCCTTGTGCATATCTCAGCCCTTGATGTGAAACGAGTCAATAAGGTGGAAGATATCGTCAGCGAAGGAGATGAGATCCTCGTGAAATCCCTTGGATATGATGAAAAGGGACGCCTGAAGCTGAGCCGCAAGGAAGCTCTCCTGGATCAGGAAAAAGAGCAGAAGTCCTAAGGAGCCTGCATTGAACAGGAGAATCCTATCCTTCCTATCTGTGATCCTGCTGCTTTTATCCGTGGCTGCCGTAATCCTGCTGGTCCGCAAGAACAGCCAGGAGGAAGGCAAAGGAGAGGTGCGCTACGCAGTAACAGCGACTGCCATTGTGAACAACAAGGCGGTGGTCCGGGTTCTGGCCGGGGTCTTTGCCGGCCGGGACCTGGATCCCTTCAATTATGTAAGGCTGACAGATCGGGAAGGCTTGCCCTATTATCCCATCAATGGCTTTGCAAAACCCCGGCTCTCCAAGGGGGATGATATGGAGATTGAATTTGAGTTCTTTTACCCTGGCACTGTGGAATGCACCCTGGAAATCAGGGACAGCCAAGGGGGGAGCACCTTGCTGGACGTGGTATTTCCTGAACTGATGGACAAGGAAATCGTGGATATCATTGCCAAGTGAAAGAGAAAAGAGCCGCTGCCTTAGAGACAGGGGCTCTTTTTCTGAAACAAAAAACCGGCCCGGAGGCCGGCTTTCATTATGCTCTTTCGACTTTTCCTGAACGGAGGCAGCGGCTGCAGACCGTCAGCTTTTTGGTTCCGCCGTTGACGGAAGCCCGGACAGGCTGAAGATTGGCATTCCATTTCCGTCTTGTCTTCACATGGGAGTGACTGACATTGTTCCCGGACATCTGGCCTTTTCCGCAGATTTCACATTTTGCCATAGTGGCACCTCCTATCTATTCCAAACAATAATTTCTAAATAACCGCTTTTCAATTATAACAAAGTGCTTTATAAAAATCAAGGACAGAAAATTCATATATTCAATTTATTTCTGTTAAGAAAAAATCCCATCTATGCTATAATATCTGTAATAATTGTTTCACAAAGGGAGGATTCGCCATGGTAGAACTTAAAATCAATCAAGAAGGCAAAATCGACGTATCCGAAAACCTCGTCAGCAAAGTGGCCGGGAAGGCCGCTGTAGAGTGCTACGGTGTTGTTGGCATGGTATCCAAGAACTTCAGAGATGGAATCCAGCGTTTCTTCGGCAAAGAGCAGTACGATAAGGGCATTGAAGTGATTTACCGGGATGGCATCTGTGAAATCAATGTGCATGTGGTTCTTGCGTATGGCGGAAAGATCGATGCCATCGCCCAGAATATCATGGATCAGGTAAGCTATGCTGTCGAACACTATATCCCCAATCTCGACAAAGTTGTGAACGTCTATGTTGACGATATCGCAATTGTCAGATAAGGAGTCCGGTTTTTGAACGCGATTCGTGAAGTTTCAGAAATCAGGAATATCTTCAAAGGGGCCCTGACCTACCTTGAAACGAAAAAAGAAGAAGTCAACAACCTGAATGTCTTTCCGGTTCCCGATGGAGATACGGGAACGAATA
>CAYMDI010000032.1:0-9413 GCA_964389165.1 uncultured Eubacteriales bacterium
TTCGATTGTGGTGATGCTGGGCGTCAGGACATCAATATCCGGGAAGCTGTCGTATCCGGATATGGAGAAATCCTGGGGGATCCGGTAGCCCATCTTGATCGCTGTATTCACCACCCCGATAGCAATGAGGTTGGAACTGCAGACAATAGCCGTGTAGTCCCCCTTCCGCTGAATCAGCTTCTCAAGGCCAGCCTTCCCCCCTTTCATGGTGAAAGCTGTATTGATGGACCAGTCCTCCACATAGGGGAGGCCGTATTTTTCCAATGCTTTCCGGAAGGCCCTTGTGATGACCTGGGAGTTATAGCTTTTGGCCTCCCCTGTGATGTATGCGATTTTGCGGTGGCCCAGCTCATAGAGGTGATGGACGATCTGCTCCATGGCATCCTCATTATCGATTTCAAAGCGGTCCACCTGATTGGTCTTTTCCGCCCGTTCGATGAGGACGATGGGCATGCGCTTGGCCAGATGGGTGAAGTCCAGCTGGGGTCCGCACTGGGCTATGAAGATCACGCCTTCCACCAGCTTGTCTGACAGGCCCTGGAAGGATTTCCACTCGATTTCCGGATCCTCATTGGAATTGAAAAGGAGCATATCCACATTCCGGTCATAAAGGGTGAAGCTGATGCCTTTGATGATATCTGCCAGGGCATAGTTCATAATATTAGGCACGATTACCGCCACTTTGTAGACCTGCCTTTTCCCCAGTGTCCTGGCTGCAGGATTGGGAACGTAGTTCAGATCAGCAATGGCCTGAAGAACCTTGTTCTTCTTCTCTTCCCGGACGATGTCCTGATTGTTCATGACCCGGGAGACCGTGGCAACAGAGACCCCTGCTTTTTTCGCTACTTCTTTAATGGTGGTCTTCTTCTGGTTTTTATTTATGGATTCCATCCCGCACCATCCTCACCCCATGAAGGGGTTCATTCATTCTTCTGATTATTGTACTAAATGAAACGGAGGTTGTAAATGATTTCAGAAAACAATGTGCCTATGGCCTGAGGATCAGCTCTTCTAAAGGAAGGATCTCCCGTTCCCCCGGCTCGTCATCCCGTAGCCCATAGGGCATCTGGGAGATCAGCGTCCAGTCGGAAGGGACCTTCCAGCGCTGTGCTACAGCCTCATCGATGAGAGGGTTGTAGTGCTGGAGAGATGCGCTCTGCCCGGCTCCTTCCAGAAGGAGCCAGACGGCATACTGGAAAATCCCGCTGCCCTGCAGGGCCCAGTCCCTGACCCGCTGGGCATAGGCGGGATAGGCTTCCTCCTTGGCCTTATGCACTGCTGTGTCCTCAAAGAACAGAAGGGTTCCATTGCCAGCTCGGAAGCCCTGGAGCTTTTCCCTTGTCCGTCCTTTGGCATAGCGTTCTTCCCCGATTGTTTCTTTCAGGACCGCCCCCACCAGATCCCAGAATTCTTCGTGGTCCTTCCCTCTTAATGGGAGCACCCGGTAGCTCTGCATATTAAAGGCAGAGGGCACCCGACGGGCCGCAGAGAGGAGCTCTTCCAGATCCTTCTCTCCGAAATCTCCCCCTTCCTTCAGCCTGCGCAGTGAGCGCCTTTTCATCATCGTTTCCCAAAGGGCTGCTTCTTTCCATGCCATGGTCCTGACCTCCCAGTCTGTTTTCCCATAGTATATCCTTCTCCTGAAGAAAAGGAAAGAAAAAAGCTCCAGGTCAACCCAGAAGCTTAATAATAGAAAAGATTATAAGGCTAACCAAAAAAATAGAGTGCAATCACATTACTGCAACCGCACTCCGCAAAAACAAAAATCGTTTTTTTGTTGTGTAATAATTATATGCTACTCAAAACAGGTTGTCAACCGCCGCTTTGAAAAATGCAAAACCTTCCACTATATTATTGCCACTTCGGAAATACTCAGGATGGCGGACCAAACGGGTTGTCAGAGAGCGCAGATTTTTCCCTGTTGCTTCGCGAACTCCTGCACTGTTTACAAAAACAGTATGTGCGTACAGGAGAGTTGTAATCTGACGCATCCGCTCATTTTTCAGCTGATTATCTTTTCTTGCCCTGGAAATCCTGTTCAGAGCCCTCAACATGCCATAGTCTGCTCTGTATCTGCTGTCTTTGATCCCCATATTGTGTATCAGGCAATTACTATGGGCTGCTGCATTCCGAAGTTCTTTGATCATTCGGAGCAGATAGTACTTAGCAGCAATTTCTTTATTCAAGAGGTGACTGCCGGAAAACCTGTAGAAGTCAATGAAGGTTCCAAAGGAAATGATCTCCAGGAAGGCCCAGACTGGAAAACATCCATCATACTTTTTATGATACCGCCACAATAGGGATTGTCTTTCTTCCTTCGGATATCTGCAATAAGCCACTCATAACTACTTCCATGATTCTGATCATCCCGGCATCTGATTGAAGAAAAATAGTCTTCGACAATCTCATAGCCATTATTTTCCTTTAATTCAATTTCCTTTAATAATTGAACCTTTGCGAAGTGCTCGATATCCAGTGCCATCTTCATGAAAATATATCGCATTCTCATATCGAGAATAGACAGTTCTATCAGAGCCGCAAAATCAAGTCCGATATACTGGCCACATAGTTTCCCTGCCGGATGTTTTGAAAAGTTCTTTCTATAGGCGCATAATTTAAAATAATTGTTATTGTTTCCCAGATAGGACATCCCATCCTCTTCGGTGATGTGCATAAACCTCACCCCCTTTGACTTCAGATGCCTGATCTGACTCCAGGTATCCAACATCGGCTTATCCTCTTTACCCACTTGCAGCACCTCCCTTGCATACATATATTATATGCGGCAGATGGTTTTCAGGCAACCTTGTTCACTTTTACTCCTCAATCCTCGTAAAACGAAGTCATGTTTTTAAAACAAGAAAAAAGGCTTCAGGTCAACCCTGAAGCCTTTATGGTGCGAGAGATGGGACTTGAACCCACACGATGTTACTCACACGCCTCTGAAACGTGCGCGTCTGCCAATTCCGCCACTCTCGCAACAATATGTATATTACCACAGATCCTTCCGTCTGAAAAGGGTGTCCAGGTAAAAATGGCAAAAAAATATCTGAAATGCATTTCCCCAATTTTGTAACCTATCTGAAAGACAGGTGGGTGTCCGCAGCGGCGCCTCTGCCTTCCTGCGGCTTCCGGAGAAGCAAGGATCCAGGCCCGGCATCAGTAACGCAATTTAGAACTCCCGAATGGAATATGTAGATTCAAAATATGGGGAAGTGCATTTCAGATATTTAATTTGGTGCGAGGAATGGGACTTGAACCCACACGATTTTACTCACACGCCCCTCAAACGTGCGCGTCTGCCTATTCCGCCACCCTCGCTCGCAAGATTCATTATATCACAGTTTCAGAAAAACAAAATACTGAAAAGCCTACTAATTTTTGATATAATGAAAATATTACGGATACACAGGAGGTTCTAATCATGAATATCAGGGGTAATGCAGTCATCGCACAAGGGGGCGGCCCTACCGCAGTCATCAACATGTCCCTCGTGGGAGCAGTCCGGGAAATGAAGAAGCATCCGGAAATCACAGGGATCTTTGGCGCCCGCCATGGGGTCCGGGGGATTATCCAGGAAGATTTCATCAACCTGGGCCTGGAAGAGGAAGCCAACCTGGACCTGGTAGCGGCAACATCCTGTGCAGCCCTGGGTTCCACCCGGGACAAGCCTGATCGGGAATACTGCGGAAAGATCTTCCGTGTCTTTCAGAAATATGATATCCGCTACTTCTTCTATATCGGGGGGAACGACTCCTCAGATACGGTACGCCTGGTAGAGGAATATGCCAGAGAAGAGGGCTATGCCTTCAAGGCCTTCCATATTCCCAAAACCATCGATAATGACCTGATGATTAATGACCATACCCCTGGCTATGGCTCTGCTGCAAAATTCGTGGCCCAGGCCTTCCAGGGCGCTAACCTGGAGACCCTGGCCCTCCCCGGGATCTACATCGGGGTGGTTATGGGACGCCATGCAGGCTTCCTGACAGCTGCAGCTGCCCTGGGTCGCACCCATGAAGAGGATGGCCCTCATCTCATCTACCTCCCTGAGCGCCCTTTCCGCCTGGATGCCTTCCTGGCGGATGTGAAAGCTGTCTACGACCGTCTGGGACGCTGCGTTATCGCCGTTTCTGAAGGCATTACCGATGAAGACGGCACCCCGGTAGCCGCTAAGCTGAAGGAAACTGTGACCCGGGATTCCCATGGTAATATCGAACTGGCTGGAGGAGAGCTTGGAGACATGCTTTCCAAGGCCATTAAGGAGAAGCTGGATATCCGCAGGGTCCGGGCAGACACCTTCGGCTATCTCCAGCGGAGCTATCCCGGAACCGTATCGGAAACAGACCAGCAGGAAGCCCGTCTGGCCGGCCAGGCCGCGGTACGCTATGCCATGACAGAGGGCCTGGATAGCGGCTCTGTGGTCATCACCCGCCTGGAGGGCCCGGAATACCAGGTTGAGTTCAACCTGACAGAACTGAAGAACATCGCTGCCCTAACCAAGCATATGCCTGATGAGTTCATCAATCCCCAGGGCAACAACATCACCCAGGAATTCCTGGCCTATGGCCTGCCCCTTCTGGGAGAAGGCTTCCGGGGTACCGGACGCCTGAAGGCACCGGCCATCGAGAAACGCTGATACTACCGCAATAAAAAAGAAGCGCTCCTGCGCTTCTTTTTTATTCCAGAAAAGCCTGATACAGTTCTGCATAAGCCCCGCCCCGGGCTATGAGCTCCTGATGGGTTCCGCTCTCCTCGATCCCCTTCTCCGTCAGCACCAGAATCCTTTCTGCATTCCGGATAGTAGAAAGGCGATGAGCGATGATGAAGGTGGTGCGGTCTTTGGAAAGCTCTTCCATGCTGGCCTGGACCACTTTCTCGCTTTTGGTATCCAAGGCGCTTGTAGCCTCATCGAAGATGAGAATAGGGGGGTTCTTCATGAACATCCTGGCAATGGAGATCCGCTGTTTCTGTCCCCCGGAAAGCTTGATTCCCCGCTCACCCACATAGGTATCATAACCATCCTCCAGGGTTAGGATGAAATCATGGATATTGGCACGGCGTGCAGCGTCCTCCACCTCCTCTTGGGTATAGCTATCAATCCGCCCGTAGGCGATATTTTCCGCAATGGTTCCGGAGAAGAGGAAGACATCCTGGGCTACCAGCCCGATATTCTCCCGCAGGCTGCTGAGGGTCACCTCCGCGATATCCCAGCCATCAATGGTGATGCGCCCTGCATCCGGCTCATAAAAGCGGGGAATCAGGTTGCATAAGGTCGTCTTCCCTACCCCGCTGGATCCCACAATAGCCACAGTCTCACCGGGAGCTGCTGTAAGATTGATGTTCTGCAGGACATAGTCCCCTTCTTCTTCATAGCGGAAGGAGACATCCTCAAAGCGTACCTCCCCCCGGACCCGGGGCAGTTCCACAGCTCCTTCCCGGTCCCGGATCTCATGATCCATGTCCATAATCTCATAAAACCGATGGTACCCCGCCATTCCCCGCTGGTACTGCTCCGCAAAAGCTGCCAGCTTGCGGATAGGCTGGACCATGATGCCCATATACAGGACATAGGCCACCATATCCCCTACGCTGATTTCCCCACGGAAGACGAACCAGCCCCCGGCTACCAGGCTGATCAGGGTCAGCTGGCTGGCAAACCAGCCCATGCCCCCGCTATAGATGCCCATGAGCTTAAAGCCCTGGCTTCGGAGCTCTTTGAAGCGGACATTCCCTTCATCGAATTTCTCCTGCTCATACTCCTCATTGGCAAAGGACTGGACGACCCGGATCCCCAGGAGGCTCTCCTCTACCCGGCTGTTCACATCTCCGATCGTCCGGCGTACGGCCCGGAAATTGTTCCGCATCTTCACATTAACCCGGACTGCGAACCAGATCATAAAGGGGATCAGCAGGAAGGTCACCAGAGTCAGCGGGACATTGATGGCCAGAAGGAGCCCGAAGGTCCCGGCCAGCATCACCCCGGAAATGAAGAGCTCTTCCGGCCCGTGATGGGCCAGTTCCGTAATCTCATTAAGGTCATTGACGATGCGGCTCATGAGCTGCCCCACCTTTGTCTCATCAAAAAAGCGGAAGGGGAACTTCTGTATATGGGCGAAGAGATCCTTGCGCATATCGTACTCGATCCGCACCCCCAGGACATGGCCGTAATAGGCCACGATATAGTCCATGAAAAAACGCAAGAGATTCACCACCAGGAAGATCCCGGCAAAGAGGAGAAGCCAGCGGGTGTTCCCGCTGGGCAGGATATCGTTGAGGAAGATCCTGCTGGCAAAGGGAAAGGCCAGGTCCAGGGCCGCCAGGGCCAGGGCTGCGCCCAGATCCAGGTAGAGGAGCTTCTGGTGCGGCTTATAGTAGCGGAGAAAAGCTTTAATCATTGCTGCAGCACATCCTTCATTTCTAATTTCATTATAATAGCATCTTCAGAAGGTCTGGAATAATACCCGGTACGCCGGCCAGCCGCCTGGAAGCCGAAGCTTTCATATAGCCGTCTGGCTACCTCATTAGACTCCCGGACCTCCAGGAACATTTCCTTCACTCCCTTCAAAAGAGCAAGCTTCAGGAGAGAGAGGAGGATTGCTGCCCCGATTCCCTTGCCCCTGTACAGGGGCAGCACAGCGATATTTGTGAGGTCCCCCTGGTCAAAGAGGAAGCGGAAGCCTCCATAGCCAAGGACCTCTCCCTCCTCCTCTGCTACCAGATAAACCCCCAGGGGATTGTCCAGTTCGAAGGCAAAAGCCTCATGGCTCCAAGGAGTGGAAAAAGAGGCCTCCTCCACAGCCAGGACACCGGGGAGATGCCGTTCTTCCATGGGGCGGATTTCAGGCATGGCGATCCCCCAGCTTTCTCTCCAGCTGCAGTTCTGCCTCCGGCCGGCGGAGATAGTTGGGATGAAGGGCTTCCGGAGCCCCTCCCCGGCCTTCAGCCAGGGCCAGGAGGCCACAAGAGGCTGTGGCTGCAGCCCCGGAGGCAAAGGCCCCAAGGGGGGGTGCAGGCACCTGGAAGCCCTTCTCCCGGAAGGCCTCTCCAAAGGCCATTGCCCCGTCTCCCAACAGAAGGAGTGGCTCCTCCCGGCTGAGGCCCTCCATGATCTCATCCAAAGAGAGGACCATATCCTCCCCATTCAGGCGGACATAGGCTTCCTCTCCCCGGGCCCGGATCACGGGCAGGGAACGGAGCCCGGGCAGGTTCTTCCCTTTCCACTCTAAGGCTTCCAGGGCGCTGATGCCCACTGTGGGAAGTCCGGCACCCAAGGCCAGGGAAGCCCCCAGGGACAGGCCGATACGGATACCTGTAAAGGAACCTGGCCCGCTATTCACTGCAATCCCAGCCAGATCCTTCAAGGTGAGGCCAGCCAGGGACAGGAGATCCCGGACCATAGGGGCCAAAGTCACGGAGTGGCTTCTCCCCTTATGAAGGGAGATTTCCCCCAGGATACCCTCTGGGGTGGCCAGAGCCACCCCTCCTGCATCTGTACTGCTGTCAATCCCTAAAACAATCATGAGAGCCTTTCTCCTTTCCAGCCTTCCGGATAGCGGATCCGGACTTCCCGTGCCTCTTCCCCCAGCACCAGAATCTCCACCTGGATCAGCGGGTGGACATAGAAGGGCCGCAGGACTTCTCCCCATTCCACAGCCGCCACCCCTGGCTCCTGGAGGATCTCCTCCAGGCCTGCCATTCTGGCTTCCTCTGTATCCTCCAGGCGATATCCATCCAGGTGGTGAAGAAACAGCCCCGGACCCTCATAGAGATTGGCCAGGGTGAAGGTGGGGCTGGTAACCTCTCCCGGAATCCCCAGACCCGCTGCCAGCCCCTTTACAAAATGAGTCTTCCCTGCTCCCAGTTCCCCCTGAAGCTCTACCACTGCAGGCTCTTTCAGAGAGCTGCCCAGGCGGCGCCCCAGTTCCAAGGTGCCAGCAAGATCGGCTATTGTGAATATCCCTTTGGCCATGCTACCATCTCTCCTTCAATAAATACCTGCCGAATATGATTTTCATACTGGAAGGGGCCGTGGCTGTGGATTACCAGATCCGCATCCTTCCCCGGTTCCAGGCTGCCCACCCGGTCCTCTACCCCCAGAAAGGACGCAGCCCGAGTGGTGACCATTGCCAAAGCTGCCTCTTTCCCAACGCCCTGTCGGATGGCTTCAAGGAGGGCGATCCGGAGCATGTCCGGAGGGTTGGAAGGATAATCACTCATGAGGTAGGCAGGAATCCCTCCCTCCTCAAGGAGGCGGGGCAGGTCCCTGGCCGGCCGGCACATCTCTTCCTTGGGCCGGCCCACAAAAAAAGGACCTGCAACCACAGGCAGGCGGGCCTCCCGGATTTCCGAAAGGAGGCGCCAGCTCTCTGTGCCATGTTCCAGGGAGGCCTGCCAGCCACTGTCCCGGAGAGCCTCCAGGGCTCCCCGGATGTCTGCCTCTCGATGGGCATGAATGCGCAATGGCAGCGTCCCGGGCTGTTCTCTCAGGAACTCCCCCAGAAGCTGGCGTAATTCTTCCCCTGTCCGCTGATGGGCCTTTTCCACATTCTCCCCTAAGGCCGCTTTCAGGCAGCAGTCCTCCTGAAGGAAGACCTTGCGCCCTCCTGTTTTGAGAATGCACCCTGTGCCGCCGATGAGGGCCGCGCTGCCAGGGAGTACGCAGGCTGTGGTAACCCCACCCTCCAGGGCAGCACTGTATAGGCCCAGATCCTCATGATTTACCTGGCTGGCTGCCCGGTAATCCGGGGCCAGAAGGCGTTCTGGCGCATTAAGACGGTCCTTGCCCGTCACTTCCTCATAAAGCCCAAGATGGCAATGGACCTCCAGAAAGCCTGGCAGGATCTTCTCCCCCTTGTCAAAGCGCCATACCCGGGCCCCGGGAGGGATTTTCACCTCATCCACAGGGCCTGCAGCCAGGATCCTGCCACCCTCTTCCAAAAGCCTCCCCTGTTTAATGATCACCCCTGGCCGGAGCCAGAGTTCCCCTTCAAATACCTGCATCAGTCCCGGACGTAGATCCGGGGGATGCGTTCAGAAATATTGCAGTAGATCTCATAATTGATGGTCCCCAGCAGTTCCGCAAATTCCTCCACCGGATTCTCCTCTCCGTAAATGATGACTTCCTCCCCGATTTCTACCTCCGGCACATCTGTGAGATCCAGCATCAGCTGGTCCATGCAGATATTCCCCACAATGGGAACCTTCTGTCCCCGGACCAGCACCTTCCCCTGATTGGACAAGGCTCGGGAAAAGCCATCTCCATACCCCAGAGGCAGGACGCCCAGCCGGGTCTTCCTGGAGGTGACAAAACTTCCTGTATAGCTCACAGGCTCTCCCGCTTCCACGGTCTTCACCTGAGAAATGATCCCCTTGAGGGTGAGAATCTTCCTGATATTCAAGGATTTAATATT
>CAYMDI010000032.1:9423-13516 GCA_964389165.1 uncultured Eubacteriales bacterium
CCATAGAGCATAAGGCCTGGGCGGACCATGTCGAAATGGGCCTCTGGAAACTCTACAAGAGTCGCGCTGTTCGCCAGGTGCTTGATCAGAGAGCGGCCTAAGATGGCTTCCGCCTGCCCGGCAAAGTTCCGGAAACGCTCCAGCTGGAAGCGGCTGTAGGTAAGATCCTCCATCCCTCCATTGGCCATATGGGAATAGATCCCTTCCAGACTTATATGAGGCAGGGCATCGATGGCCTGTATCACGGCCAGGCTCTCTTCCCTGTCCTGAAAGCCCAGGCGGTTCATCCCCGTATCCACCTTCACATGGATTCTGGCCTTTTTCCCCAGGCTGGCAGCAACCTTATCCAGGATATCCGCCTGATGGTAGTTGAAGACAGTCTGGATGATGCCGTTTCCGATGAGCTGGCCGTAATCTTCAAAGGCTGTGAAGCCCAGGACAAGGATTGGCTTGCGGATCCCTGCATGCTTCAGTTCCAGGGCTTCCTGCAAGATGGCGGCCCCGAACATATCCACCAACTCTTCCACCTCCAGAGAAAGGCGCACGGCACCATGGCCATAGCCATTGGCTTTCACGATAGCCATGATCTTCGCCGCGTCCCCGACATACTTCCGGATTTCCAGGGCATTCTCCCGGGCCCTGTCCAGATTCACTTCCGCCCAGATTGGTCTCATGGTTCCTCCTTACAGGATCTTGTACAGATCCCTGTTTTCTGCTTTCCCTGCTTCCAGTTCCTGGAAGGCTTCTGGCAGGCTGGCTGACAGGTCTCCTGCCAGCATCCCCCGGATTCCTGACTTGCAAAGGGCCAGGTCTCCCGCCAGGCCATGGAGGAAAACCCCCAGGACAGCTGCCTGGAAAGGTTCCAGCCCCTGTCCCAGAAGGCTGGCAATGACGCCGGCCAGGACATCCCCGCTCCCTGCTGTGGCCATCCCGGGATTCCCCGAGAGGTTCACGGCAATCCGCTCCCCGTCGCTGATCAGGGTACGATGGCCCTTGAGGACTGCAATGCCTTCATATTCCCTGGCCAGACGGAGGACAGCCTCCCGCCTGGCAGCTCCTCCCAGGGGGGTCTCTCCAAGGAGCATTCCTGCTTCACCGGGATGGGGAGTGAGGATCAGGGGGCCCCGGATGGCTGCCCGCTGGATCCGCCCCTCTTTCATTCCCAGAAGGCCATCTGCATCCAGAACGACAGGTCCTGTATGGCTCTCAAGGAAGGCCCTGAGGCCTGGCACAGCCTCCTGTCCCAGTCCGGGACCCAGAACCAGGACATCAGCTCTGGCCTTGGACAGCTCCTCCCAGGATCTGAGAATGACTTCCTTCTCCTTCCCATAGAGTCCGGCTGGGGCTTCCAGGAACGCGGTAGCCAGTCCGCTGCCGCTGCGAAGTGCACTGATGGCAGACAGGAGAGGAGCGCCGCTCATGGCTCTGGCTCCCCCAAAGACAGCCACCCGCCCGAAGCTGCCCTTATGGGTATCCCTCTCCCGCTGGCCCAGGAGCTCACGCCCCTCCTCCAGCGTCAGGAAGTGAAGCTTCTCCTCCTCAGGGATCTCTTCCAGAAAGACAGAAGGGAATTCCAGGGCAGCCTGGACAAGCTCGCCCTCTTCCCAGAGGAGCTGCCCCGGCCGGGGATAGCCCAGGGCCAGGACATGCCTGGCAGGAAAGGCTTCCTCTTTTCCAGCCCGCTCCCAGCCCCCCTGCCAGCCGCTTTGGATATCCAGAGCCACCACAGGGACCCCTATGGCTGCCACTTTCTCCCGGAGCCGGGTGAGAGGGGGTTCAAGATGGCCCCGGAAGCCGGAACCCAGAATCCCATCCACCACCAGCCCGGCGGGGGACAGGCTTGTGGAGTCCCCATACTCTTCCAGGGGAACCCCCATGGCCAGGAGGATATCCCGCTGCAGGGCAGCAAGGGGTGACAGACCTTCTTCTCCAAGGGCCATGATGAGGCGGAAAGGCAGATTGCGGTTCCGGAAGATCCGGGCCAGGGCCATGGCATCTCCGCCGTTGTTCCCCTTCCCCGCCAGAAGGAGGGTAGGGGCCTCTTCCAGGGGGAAATGCTCCCGAAGATACCGGTAAGCCCCCAAAGCGGCCTCTTCCATCAGAACAGCCCCGGGGATCTTCCCCTTTTCAATGCTCAGCCTGTCCAGCTCCCTGATTCCTCTGTTAGATAATGCGATCATGAGCGTACTCCGATGACGAAAGCAAGGGCGCAATCCTTCTCATGGCTGATGGATACGAAGAAGCGTTGGATTCCCATCTCCTCCATGACCCGGGCAGCTTCCCCTTCCAGGCGCACCCGGCCCTGCTCTCCTACAATGATATTCCTGGCTTCCATGATGGTCACCTTGCGGAGGATCTTGATGATGCTTTCCTTCACCGCAAAGCGGGCGGCCAGATAGGGCAGGGGATCTTTATGCCCCAGGGCATAGTCCCTCTCCCAGGGATCAAATGCCTTGTCCATGAGGCTGGGGCGGTCCAGAAAGACCTGCATCCGGGGTACTGCCACAATATCTGTCCCGATGTCCGCAATCTCCACGAGGGTTCCTCCTCTTCTTGTCCTTATCTTTCATATTTTATCATAAGTCTGGATCAAGGGAAAGAAAGAGGAAGGAACCATGGCTCCTGAGCCAGGCTTTGGCCTCTTTGTACCGGGGGAACCAGACAGCCACCTGACCCCAGAAGGCCTTGCCGTGATGAGGATGGAGCAGGTGGGCCAGTTCATGGACATAGACATATTCCAGGACCAGGAGAGGGGCCTGAACCAGATGGATGTTCAGGGTGATGGCCCCAGCCGGGGTGCAGCTGCCCCAGCGGGTCTTCATCCTCCGATAGCGGAGGGTAGCGGGTCTGGCCGCCCAGGCCCACTTCTCCTCCAGGGCCTGGGCCGCCGCTGCTGTCTCCCTGCGGAAGAAAGCAGCCAGATCTCCCTCCTGGCCCAGGAGGAAAGCCTCCCCTTCCTTGCAGATCCGTTTCCCGGGAATCCGGATCACTGGAAGGTCCTGCCCTTGGTAATAGATTCTATCCAGAGCCCGAAAGGGCTTCTTCCTCTCCCCGGCCTCTTCCTGACGCCGGAGTTCCTTGCGGATCCAGTCCTGGTGCCGTTCCAGAATCTTGTCCAGACTCTCCGCACGAAAAGAAAGAGGGGCTCTCACCACCACCTCTTTCCCGGCTGTCACGCTTATGGTCAGGGTCTTCCGGGGACTGGTAATCAGACGGACCCCGTAGCCTCGCCTCATTTCTTCAGACTGTCCCTGATTTCCCGGAGAAGGAGGATGTCCTCCGTAGGCCCGGCAGCTGCCTCTTCTTCCGCACCCTTCTTCCCTTCTGCAAGGTCCCGGGCTTTGGCCAGGCCTTTGACCATGAGGAAGATCACCAGAGCGATGATCAGGAAATTGATGATGGCATTCAAAAAGAGGCCATAACTGATGGAAGCCTCACCGATCGTCACCGCAAGGGAAGAAAGATCGATACCTCCTGTCAGTCCGCCGATCACCGGCATGAGGATATCCTTCACCAGGGAATCCACAATGGCCTTGAAGGCTCCCCCGATGATAACCCCCACGGCCAGATCCATCACATTCCCTCTGGCAATGAAGCCCTTAAAATCTTTCAGAAATCCTTTCATAACCCTCATCCTTTCCCCTGGTTTTCCCCCTGATCCGGGGGTCCTGCATCCATTGTAAAGAAAGTCTCCCAAAGTTGCAATAGGGGTATCTCTCTGCTATGCTTAAATGAGAAAAGCCCCGGGAAACAGGAGGGAGGATCTGATGAAGGAAGAGCATTTTCTGCTGAAGGAAAGCATCCCCAGCCTTTTGTGGATTTACATCCGCCCGGCTATGTTCGCTTCCCTCATCACAGGCCTTTACGGCATTATTGACGGGATCTTCATCGGACAGCGTATGGGGCCTGCTGGCCTGGCTGCCATTACCCTGGCCTTCCCCGTCACCACCTTCCTTATTGCCATCGGCGTCCTCCTGAGCATCGGAACAGGGATCTCTGTGAGCCGGAACCTGGCCCGGGGGGCAAAAGACCTGGCCCGGACCTATATCCGCAAGGGAGCGATCCTCTTTGCCTTCATGGCCCTCCTGACCAC
>CAYMDI010000033.1:0-12834 GCA_964389165.1 uncultured Eubacteriales bacterium
CTCTATGTTAATCATCCCATAATAGTAACTTTCTAGCCATTTAGCAGTTTCACTAGCCTCGTAACCAGCTGCAATTAGCTTGGCACTTACATCCCTACGTGATGTGTCAGAAAGAGTATTTGAAATAACTTCAGCCCAATAGTCTACACCCTTTTCTAACGGAATAAAACGGACTAATTCTGAAAGACCAGCTTCCTTAGAAATCCGATCCGAAACTAAACATCTTAAGCCATTTGCCTGAGCTTCAATCAGGGTGACAGGCAAACCTTCATACAATGATGGCATTACTAAGATATCCATAGCCTGCATTAATTCATTTACATCTGATTTCTCCCCAGTAAATGTTACTTTTTGCGACAGATTGCTTTTAATTACTTGAGATTCTATTGATTCTCTCATTTCCCCTTCTCCAACCAATAGCAGAACACAATTCTTTCTTTTTTCACTCAGCCTTTTAAATATTTTAATTAGGTATGAATGATTTTTACTTGGGTGAAATCTGCCAACATGTCCTATCACCAATTTATTGTCAAGATTCATTTTTCTTCTTATTTGATTCCGAAGAGCTGGATCAAACTGATACTTTTCAATCGTTATTACATTTTTCAATACCGAGAACTTTTTGCTCACTGTAGCCTTGCTTCCAAACAGCCATTTGCCTGATTTTATAGTGCATGCCATTAGATAATCAGCTATAAAGCGGATTGGCACCTGCATTATGTTTTTGATTCCGCTGATAAGGCCCTTTCCGGAAGATGTACTATGACTGTGGGCAATAGTCTTTATATAGCGTTTTTTTGCAATCTTTAGATAAACGGCTGCCGTACTTCTTATATGCCCATGAATAATCCTATAGCCTGGGTTCTCATCAAGCAGTCTTTCCCATTCCTTCACATAGGCAAAATGATTTATTCCCCTGTATCTGGGAACTCTGAAAATTTTTCCGCCAAGGCTTTCAATCTCATCATCAAAAGCAGCTTTCTCATTTGTGTGAACAATGAAATCAAATTGTATTTTCGATCGATCCATTTGCCGATATAAATTCATAATCATGGTCTCAGCGCCACCTCTGTTCATTGAGCCGACTACATGTAAAATCCTTAATGGCATCTCACCCATCACAAATTCTCCCTGTACCACTCAATCGCAGCCCTGATCCCATCCTCAAAACTCCACTCAGGCTCATACCCAAGCACCCGCTTGGCCTTCCCTATATCCCCATTGCTATGCCGGATATCCCCAGGACGCGCAGGCCCGAATGCAGGCTCCACCACAACCCCAAGAGCCCCACAGATCGCACCATAAACACTCAGAAGATCCTCCCTGCCCCCATAAGCAATATTGAAAACCTCCCCACCAGCCTCAGAAGGCGCCAGACAAGCCCGGAGATTCGCCTCCACAACATTCTCAATATACGTGAAATCCCTGCTCTGCCCCCCATCCCCATGAATCACAGGAACCTCCCCCCGGAGAAGCTGACGGATAAATCGGGGAATCACCGCCGCATAAGCCCCCTCAGGATCCTGCCGGCGGCCGAAGACATTAAAATACCGGAGACCATAGGTATCCAGCCCATAAAGGCTGGAATAGAGCCTGCCATACTCCTCATCCACCCTCTTGGTCAAGGCATAAGCTGAGCCTTGTCCAGAAGCATCTCCTCCGGCGGGCAGCTATAGGCTTCTTTCACAAAATTCCGGAAGCCATCGGCCTTGGGCTCCAGGTAGGAGAAGGAAATGGCATCCGTATCTTCAGGACGGGCATCGGTACGGCCCGGGGCGAAGGGGACTTCAGCAGACACCCCAGCCTTCCTGGCTCCCTCTTCCACCCCGGCATTTCCGGCCAGGACGATGAGGTCTGCCATTGAGACTTTCTTGCCCCCTGTCTGGCTGCTGTTGAAGGATTCCTGAATCCCTTCCAGAACCTTCAGGACCTTCTCCAGTTCTTCCGGCTCATTGGCCTTCCAGTCTTTCTGCGGAGCCAGACGGATCCGGGCCCCATTGGCCCCCCCTCGCTTGTCAGAGCCCCGGAAGGTGGCGGCGGATTTCCAGGCTGTGGCTACCATTTCTGCTACAGAAAGCCCGGAAGCCAGGATCATCTCCTTCAGCTTTTTCTCATCCTCTTTATCAATGAGGGCATAGTCCCTCTCCGGCAGGGGATCCTGCCAGATCAGCGCCTCAGCCGGCACCTCCGGTCCCAGATAGCGGGAACGGGGGCCCATATCCCGGTGGGTCAGCTTGAACCAGGCCCGGGCGAAGGCATCCGCCAGGGCTTCAGGATTTTCTCTGAAGCGCAGGGCGATAGGCTTATAGATGGGATCCATACGCAGGGCCAGATCCGCTGTGGTCATCATGGGTGCATGGCGCCTCGTGGGATCATGGGCATCCGGGACCAGCTCCCGGGCTGCAGGATCTGTGGGCACCCACTGCCAGGCCCCGGCAGGGCTCTTTACCAGATCCCAGTCATACTTGAAGAGGGTCTCCAGATAGCTGCTGTCCCACTGGATGGGGGTGGGGGTCCAGGCCCCCTCAATGCCGCTGCTGATGGTGTCTCCACCCATGCCCCTGCCCATGGTATTCTTCCAGCCCAGGCCCATATCCTCCATAGGCGCCCCTTCTGGCTCCGGTCCTACATGAGCAGGGCTCCCGGCTCCATGGCACTTCCCGAAGGTATGGCCCCCGGCTACCAGGGCTACGGTCTCTTCGTCATTCATAGCCATCCGGGCAAAGGTCTCCCGGATATCCCGGCCGGATTCTACAGCGCTGGGCTTGCCGTTAGGGCCTTCCGGGTTCACATAGATGAGGCCCATCTGCACTGCAGCCAGGGGGTTCTCCAGGTCCCGTTCTCCGGTATACCGCTTGTCCCCCAGCCACTCTGTCTCAGCGCCCCAGTAAACATCCTGCTCCGGCTCCCAGATATCCTCCCGGCCCCCGGCAAAGCCGAAGGTCTTGAAGCCCATGGATTCCAATGCACAGTTCCCAGCCAGGATCATCAGGTCCGCCCAGGAGATCTGCTTCCCATATTTCTGCTTGATAGGCCAGAGAAGCCGTCTGGCCTTATCCAGGTTCACGTTATCCGGCCAGCTGTTCAGGGGTGCGAAGCGCTGGCTGCCCCGGCCTCCTCCTCCCCGCCCGTCTCCCTGACGGTAGGTGCCGGCACTGTGCCAGGCCATGCGGATGAAAAGAGGGCCATAGTGGCCATAGTCCGCCGGCCACCAGTCCTGAGAATCTGTCATCAGGGCATAGAGATCCTTCTTCAGGGCATCATAATTCAGCTTCTTGAATTCCTCCCGATAGTTGAAGGCCTCCCCCATGGGATTCCCGGCCATAGGGTTCTGGTGAAGCACCCCAAGGTCCAGCTGCTCCGGCCACCAGTCCTTGTTGGTGGTGCCGCCTTTGCCCATTTTACCTGATGTCATTCCCGTTACCGGGCATTTTTTCTCTTCTGCCATTCTTCTGCCTCCTTGTCTGCAATATTGTAAGGGTTTTCATTATCGTATCATAAAAGAGCAGGGTATCCTATGAAGCCCTGCTCTTTTGCAGAAAAAAAAGTGCCTTTTGCCCGGGCTTATTCCATCTCGTACTGCCGGATCAGGCTCTGGAAATATGGGGCTTCCAGAGCCAGTTCTTCCACCAGGCGCCCATCGATATTCTCTTCTGCTCCCATTTTCTTCATGATTTCAAGGGTCCTGTCCAGGTCCAGCTGCCCCCTGTAAGGGCGGTTTTCCTGAAGTGCGCTGAAGATATCCGCCACAGCCAGGATCCTGGCCCCCAGTTCAATCTCCTCCCCCTTCAGGCCAAAGGGATAACCCCCACCCTCCAGGGTCTCATGATGGGTTCCCGCCCAGCGGGCGATGTTCTCAAAGCCCGGGATGCTCCCCAGGATCCGGTGGCCGTAATATGGGTGCTGGCGGATGATGGCGAACTCCTCCTCTGTCAGTTTCCTTTTCCTGTTGAGGATCTCATTGGGTACGGAAAGCTTCCCGATATCGTGGAGGAGCCCCGCCAGGTAGAACTCCTCCCCCTCCAGGAAGGAGAAGCCCCGCTGCACTGCCAGAGCCCGGGCCACCTCTGCCACATTCCGGGAATGGGCGGCGGTATAGTGGGAGGTCTCGTCAATAACCCCGGAGAAGAGCTCCGCCAGCTCCTTGAGATCCTCCAGGCCATAGGCCCCCTTCCCGAAGGGCCCTTCCAACGAGCCTGGGCTCTCCCCTTCCCGCTGGTTCATGATGTCCAGCCAGAAGTACTCCCTCTCCCCCAGCTCCCGGAGGAGGTCCAGCAGTTCCGGATCAAAATATGGGCTCTCCAGGACAGTTTCCAGAATCTTCTCCCGCTGGGCGAAGATATGCTTCCCTGGACGGATGAGGATTTCCACCCGGTCTGCCAGATGGATAATCCGCCCCGGAAGGGGGATGTTCCGGCCCTGAAGGCCGCTGGGATTACCCCCGGAGAAACGGTCATGATGATGGCGGATGGGCTCTGCCAGGCTCCCCAGCTGGCGGGAGTCCTTCAGAAGGGCATAGCCCTTCTCCGCATGGTGGAAGATTGCCTCTTCCTGATCCCCGTGAATGATGAAGTGCTTTTCCGTCCAGTCTGCCGCTGCCCCGATATCGTGGAGCATGGCAGCGAAATGGAGCTGCTCCAGCTCTCCTCCTGCCAGGCCGGCCTGGCGTCCCAGATGCCGGGAAATGGCCGCTGTCCTGCGGTGATGCTGGCCCAGGCCTGAGGAAGAGAGCTCCAGGGCCAGGGACAGTCCGTTGAGAAAGCCTCTGGGGCTTACAGCTAGTGACTGGTTGTTCATCAATGATCCTCCTAACGGTGCTGCTTCATTTTATACATTTCTTCATCTGCATGCTTCAGGAGCTCATCTGGAGCCGGTCCGGGGGCTGCTGCGCTGTACAGGCCCATAGAAAGGCCTCCATCCTCCTGGCCTGGAGCCGCTTCCTGGATCCGTGTCAGAATCTTCCGACCCTCTTCCTCCCCGGTCCGGGGCAGGAGGATGAGAAACTCATCGCCTCCCCAGCGGCCAACCAGGTCCTCAGGACGCAGGCTGCTGCGGATGGCTCTGGCTACCTCCCGGATCAGCCTGTCTCCCGCTCCGTGGCCCTTTGTATCATTGGTCTCCTTAAGTTTATTGATATCCCCCATGATGACTGTCAGGGGATACTGGCGCCTGTCTCCGCTCCAGCGTTCCAGAGCCTCCTCTATATAGCGGCGGTTGTAGAGGTCCGTGAGGCTGTCATGATAGCTGAGATACTCCATCTTCTGGCGTTTTTCAATCTCTTCCGTCACATCCCGGGCTGAGGCGTAGATGTAGCCATCCCCACTGCCCCGGGCCACCCATTCCAGATGGCGGTAGCGCCCGTCCCAGGTGCGGTAGCGGTTGCTGAAGCCCCGGATGGTCTGGGGCTTTTCCAGGTCTTTCAGCAGGTTTGCTGTGTTTTCCCTGTCATCCGGGTGGATCAGGCGGAAGAAATCCTGGCCCTCCAGCTCCGTGCCAGGGTACCCGAGAATCTCCTCCATCCGGTGGTTGACCTTCAGGAAGCGGCCTTGGGTATCCGCTACGGCAAGAATATCCAGGTTGAGATCCAAAAAGGCCTGAGCCTCTTCCTGAAGGCGGGTTTCCTGGCTCTGATCCCAGAAGGTGGCAATATAGCGTTCCTCACCCTCTCCTTCAAAGGGAGAGATCCGGCCCTGGACCCGGAGGACTGTGCCATCCTGACGTTTCAGCTGAGTGCCCAGGGGCAGAAGGAAGGCTTCCCCAAGGCTGGCTCCTTCCTGGAGCAAAAGCTCTCCTTCCTGATTCTGGAGCATGCCCAGAATCTCCCAGGACCGGCCTCTGGCCTTCTCATAGGAAGTCCCTGTAAGCTCTTCCGCTGCAGGGTTCATCATGAGAATCAGGCCGTCGCTGTCAAAGGTAATGATTCCCTCCTTCAGGGAGATCATGGCCGCTCCGGAAAGGCGTTCTTCCTTCTGGAGCTTGATGGCTGCTTCCTGGCCTTCCAGTGCCAGGAGGAAGATCTTGGCGATTTCCTTCAGGACCTTTTGTTCATAATCTGTATACAGGTGCCGGCTGGCCACAGAGTCCAGGCCCACAAAGCCATAGCATTCCTCCCCTTTCATCATGGGCAGGGTCATGATGGACTGGATGCCCTGGGGCTCCATGATCTTCCGGATCTCATCATCCGGGGGTAACTGGCCAATGTCGCTGATGCAGATGGTCTTCCCCTTCCGATGAGCCTCGGTCCAGGGACCGATGGCTGAGATGGGGAAATCCTGGTTGTTCTCGATTTCCGGTGTAATCCCCTCCCTGCACCATTCATAGGTATTGGAGCAGGTCTCCTTCTCCCAGTCATAACGGAAGATATATACCCTGTCCCCATGGACATACTCCCCGCATACTTCCAGGGCTTCCTGGACCTTCTCATCAAAGCCTCTGACCCCCTGGGCCTCCAGGAAGATGGCAGAAATCCGGGATTGGACAGCCTGAAGCTGCAGGGCCTCCTCCAGCCTGCTGCGGTAATCCATCGGGCCCTTGGGCCTGTACTGGATATCCAGGGACTCCCGGGCCTTTCCATCTGCCATAAGCTCCCGGATGAAGGGGAAGAACTTCCGGTCTTCCTCTTCCATATGCTTCAGGGCCACTTCATTGAGGATGAACTGGAAGAAATCTGTGGGCCGCACAGTCCCTTCCCTATAGCCCTCTTCCAGAGCAAGGCATTCCTCCTCCAGGCGGCGGTGTTCCTCCCTGTGAGCCGGAAGGTCCGGATAGCCCCAGGCATCCAGAAGGCTCTCCTCATCTGTAAAATGCTCTTTAATTTCCTTCACCAGCGCATGGACATCCCTCTCCACGCTCTCCGCCCTGTCATGAGCTGTGGCATCATTGACAATGGACATGGCCCGGGCCAGGATGTTTCTGTGCTCCATGTCGATTTCCGGCTCTCCGCTCTCCCAGTCCTCCCTCCATTGCAGCTCCATTGGCGCTGGAAGCTGGGCCGGAAGGATGTACCGGGGAAGCTCTCCGGAAGCTTCCATCTCCTGCCAGTATGAAAAGAAAGCCTCTGGATTCAGGGGTCTGGAGAAATAGTAGCCTTGGATTGCATCGCAGCCTGTCTTCAGGATAGCCCGGAACTGCTCTTCGGTCTCAATCCCCTCTACAATCATCTCCAGGCCCAGGCCATGGATGATGGTGGCCATGGAGGAGGCCAGGAAGCACTCCCGGAAGTCTTCCTCCACATGGCTGATCAGAGAGCGGTCCAGCTTGATCTCATCCAAGGGCAGGTCTTTCAGATAACCGAAGGAAGAGAAGCCTGTGCCGAAGTCGTCCAGAGCGAGGCGGATGCCTGTTTCCTTCAGGCGCTGGAGGAAGGGGACCCAGTTCTCTGCCTGGCTCATCAGGGTGGTCTCTGTGATTTCCAGGGTCAGGCGTTCCGGAGCCACCTGGTGCCGCCCCAGAATGCTCTGGAGCTCTTCCAGGAAAAGCTCTTCCCGGCCTTCCAGGCAGAGAATGGAGATGTTCACGGATATTATCAGGTCTTTAAGGCCCTGCGCCTCCCAGCGGGCCAGCTGGCGGCAGGCCTCTTCCAGGACCCAGGCTGTCAGGGGGATGATGAACTTGCAGCGTTCTGCCAGTACGATGAATTCCCCAGGGCTGATGAGGCCCAGTTCCGGATGGTTCCAGCGCAGGAGGGCCTCCCCCTGGACCAGGCGGCCCCGGCGGATATCCACGATGGGCTGGTAGGCCAGCCAGAATTCCCCGGCCTCCAGCGCTTGGGCGAAATCTGCTTCCAGGATTTTCTCCCGGGTCCGCACCCCTTCCATTTCCTGGCTATAGAAGACAATCTTGTTCCGCTGGCGCTTGGCCACATACAAGGCTGTATCCGCATGCTTCAGGGCTGTGGCCGGGGGAGTGGAAGCATCCCCCAGCTCCACGCCTACACTGGCGCTGAGGTAGAAGATCCTCCCTACCATCTTCAGAGGCAGGATCACCGCCTGCTGCAGGGCCCTGGCGATGCGTTCTGCGGCTTCTCCATCTCTGGTGCCAAGGATAGCGACAAACTCATCCCCTTCATTGCGGTAGAGTGTGCCTTTGTCTCCCAGGGCCTCCTGGAGCTTCTGGGCCAGTTCCTTGAGGACCTGATCCCCCCCTTCTGAACCAAGGGATTCATTTACCAGGCGGAAGTTGTCGATATCCAGGAAGAGGATGGCATATCCCTCCCTGAGCTCCTCCCGGAGGAGCCCCTTACGCAGGGCATTGATGTTAAGGAGGCCTGTGAGGGTGTCATGCTGGCTCAGGTAGAGGATCTGCTCCTCCTGATCATGGCGGCTGGTGATATCTGTATGAGAGCCGGCCATGCGCAGGACCTGCCCGTCAGCATCCCGGACGGCGGCCCCTTTGGCCTCGATGAAGCGGATGCTGCCATCCTTGTGGCGCATCCGGAAAATCTGCTTGTAATGGTCCGTCTCCCCCCGGAGGTAGGCCTGGAGGGTGCTTTCCGCCTGTTCCCTGTCTTCCGGGATGATCAGGCCTATCGCTGTATCAAAGGCAGGCTCCAGTTCATGGGGCTCATAGCCTAGCTGCTCCTTCCAGCGGTGGGAGATATAGAAGGTGCCAGTGGTCAGATCCCAATCCCAGATCCCATCATCGGTGCCGGAAATGGCCAGGTCATAGCGGGTGATCAGGGCCATGAACTGGGTGAAGAAAACCCGGATGAGGAAGTACTGGATATAGATAGCCAGGAGCAGGACCAGGACGTGGAAGATCCATTGGTTCCCATAATCCCCCAGATGGATGTCCTGGAAGGCATCCATAAACTGGCCTGCCGTGAGGCCCAGGAAGACCAGGACATTGATGCTGAGCATCCAGCCGTTGATCCGTGTAGGGAGAAGGCTCCCGGAAAGCAGGAAGGTGATCAGGACCAGGAGGAATCCTGTTCCGTCTTTTCCTGCATAGAGGATATGGCTGATGCTCAAGACATAGAGGGCGGCTGTCAGGGCCAGATAGCGGCTGGCCGCCTGGCGCCAGGGGATGACATGGAAGACCCAGAAGAGGATGAAGATCAGCATCTCAAAGAGGGCCACCACTGGATGGCCATCCTGATAAAAATTCCAGGCTCCGAAAAGCAACACCAGGCTTCCGGGATAGCGGATCAGCCAGGAAGACATGCGGTAGATCCACTCCCGTATCTCACTGATATCATTCTGTGCATTCATGGCTGCAGGCCGATAGGCCATAACCCTTTCAAGAATGTTCTTGAAAGGAGCGTTCCAGAATTTCCTTCTGCCTTCCTTATCCATTTATCCACCCCTCGATACCATTACTGTTTATTATGAGATTATATCATAAAGGCATAGTCAAATGGACTATCCCGGGGAATTTTGACTGGAAAAAGAGGAGGGCAGGCCTCAGGCCTGCCCAGGATCGTTCTTCTACAGGAGGAAGTTCTCCAACATGGTGAGATGGATGGCATTGGCCCCCAATACCAGAAGGGCCAGCCCCAGGACATGCCCGGGCTTCCAGCGCCTCCAGCCCCCCTCTTCCAGGGTCTCCAGGAAAAAATAGGCGAAGAGGAACAGGAAGAGGAGATGGGGGAACATGAAATAGCGCCACTCGATATGGAGCAGGAGCTGAGGTCCGGCTGTAACAGCCAAAAGTCCCAGCACAGGCCAGCGCACCTTGTCAGGAAGGAGAGCCTCCCTGTCCTTGCGGCGATAGAGAAGATACAGGCCGATGAGGATCATGCTGTAATTGAAAGAACGATAGAGGTTTGCAAAGCCTTCTGAGGGGATCCGGGCTCCCATGTACGTGCCTCCGGGACTCTTATTGAAGCCCCAGAAGGCCTTCTTCAGCAGGATGGTGCCTAATCCCATTGGATCCTTCACCAGGAGGTGAAGGTCATCATATCGGCTCAGCACCTTGTCCGGATAGGAAGAAAGGATCACCTCATTCATCTGCTTGTCCTTCCCCATAGGCTGGCCGAAATAGTAGGCCTGAAGGCCGTTATATACACTGAATTCCGTCAGGGACACCGTCTGCTGCTGGATGCTGTCATAGGCAAAGCCCACGTCTTTGGGGTACAGCCCCCCCAGCCCCTTGAAATCGTTGATATAGATCTGAGGCCAGAGGATCAGGATAAGGCCTGCAGGAAAGAGCAAGGCTGCCCCAGCCCGAGGGAGCCCTCCAGCACCCTGGGGCTTTGCTTTGAAGAAGCGCCCCTTGCCCCAGAGCCACAGCTCCCGGAGGAGCCAGAGGGCGATTCCTGCCAGAATGATATTGGCCAAGAGGGAATAGCTGGCCCTGTAAGCCGCGGCCAGGCCGATGAGGAGGCCTGCAAAAGCATAGCTCAAGGGTTTTCTCTTGCGAATCCCCCAAAGGAGGAAGGATAGTCCCGACATGGCCCCGAAGGTGGAGGGAGCATCGCTGAGTGTGAAGAACAGCTCATTCCCATAGAAAAGGAGGAAGATCAGATAAAGGCCCCCGGCCTGGAGCCAGGAGGGCCCCGGCATAGAGAAGGAGGCTATTGGCCAGGAGGTATTTTGTCTGGCCGAAACTGAAGGGATAATAGCGGAAGGAATCTTCCTCCTGGAGGCCTGTATCAATGGTGATGGTCCTGCCCTGAGCTGTGACTGCCTCAATAATCCCTCCCTCCTCCTGAATCAGGAAGGAGAGGTGGGTTTCCGGTCGCTGGGGCAGCAGGAAGGTGATGCTGCTGCCAGGCTCATCCGCCTGAAAGGAGAGGACGCCCTCCTCCTCCACCACCTGGAAGCCCTTGGCACGTACTACCCGCTCTTCCAGATCTTGGAAGGAGAGGCTGGAAGCAGGCTTTACACTGGGATCTGACTCTGTCAGGTTATCTGTAATGGCAATGCGGATATCCTCCTGGGGACGCAGGGTCACCGTAACCTCCGACTCCCGCAGGTTCCACAGGGACAGTCTGCTTATTTCCGGCGCAAGAAGAAGGGTGGTCAGCCCACCCAGAATAACCAGCATCAGCAGGACTCCCCCTTGGGCAGGAAGCCTGCGCCACAGAGACCTAAACCAGTTCCTCATATTCCTCCTTCAGCATCCGGTACCACTTCAGATCCTTCAGTTCTCCCCGGATCATCAGATGCTTCCTGAACTCTCCTTCATAAATAAAGCCAAACTTCCGATAGAAGGCATTGGCCCGCTCATTCTCAGAGAGGACATTGAGATAGACCCGCTCCAGCCCCAGGTCATGAAAGGCGATTTCGAGAATCTTCCGGGTAGCGAAAAGAGCCGCCCCAGTGCCATGGGCTTCCTTCCGGAGGCTGATGGCATATTCTCCGTTCATAGCCTCCCTGTCGATGTTCTTGATACTAACCGTCCCCAGATAGGCATCTGCATCATCCGCTACCGCGTAGTGGACATGCTCCTCCCCTCTGGAATCTTCAATAAAAGCCTGAACCGACTCCAGGGTCACCTTATCCGGATTGAAGCGGAAGAACTGGTTGATTTCCCCATCTTTCATCCACTCCAGAATGGCCGGAGCATCTTTCTTCTCTAAAGGCCGCAGTCTCATAATCTCCTCCTAATAGGCGTTGGCCGCAGCAATTACTGCGCTGACCTCCGCTTCCGTCATCCCATAGAACAAGGGCAGGCTGGCTTCTCTGGCAGCGATATCCTCAGCCAGCGGGAAGCTTTTCTCCCCCTCCTCTCTGTACGCTCCCTGGTGATGGATGGCAATGGGATAATGACAGGCGCCATGGATCCCCTTCCCTTCCAGGTAGGACAGGAAGCCTTCCCGCTCTTCAACCAGGACAGGGAAGATGTGCCAGACATGGACCCCATCCAGAGACATCTGGGGCAGGGTGATCCTGGGATTCCGGATCTCTTTCAGATAGCGGGAAGCGATGGCCTGGCGTCCTGCTGTAAAGCGGTCCAGACGGCCCAGCTTCACCCTCAGGAATGCAGCCTGAAGCTCATCCAGCCGGCTATTGGTGCCTTTTTCTTCATGATGGTATTTTACAGCAGCCCCGTAATTCCCCAGGGTGCGGATCCGGTCTGCCAGGGCCTTGTTTCTTGTGGTCACAGCCCCGCCGTCCCCCAGAGCGCCCAGGTTCTTTCCGGGATAGAAGCTGAAGCCGGCAGCATCCCCGAGACTCCCCACTTTCTGCCCCTTATACAGGGCTCCATGAGCCTGGGCGGCATCCTCGATGACCCGAAGGCCATGCTTCTTTGCCACAGCCAGGATCTCATCCATAGGGGCCGGCTGCCCATAAAGATGGACTGCGATGATGGCCTTGGTCCGAGGGGTGATGGCCCCTTCCAGCCGCTTCGGATCCAGGTTGTAGGTTTCCATGGAAGGCTCTACCAGAACCGGATTGGCTCCTGCATAACTTACAGCCAGAGCCGTGGCGATAAAGGTATTGGACGGGACAATGACCTCATCCCCGGCCCCGATATCCATAGCCCGGAGGATCAGGTACAGGGCATCCAGGCCATTGCCGCAGCCGATGGCATAAGGAACCTCGCAATAGGCAGCGAACTCCTCCTCAAAAGCCTGGCACTCCTTTCCCTGGATGAACCAGCCGCTATCGTAGACACGCCGGAAGGCCCCTTCCATCTCCTCCCGGAGTTCCTCATGCATAGGGCCAAAGGTCATAAAGGGTATGCTCATCTCTTCTCCTTAAAATATTCCCGGGCCTCTTCCATATAGGCCTCAAAATTCCGGATATAGTCCGACTCATCATAATGCCGGGAAGCCAGGACCAGCAGCACCGCATCCGGGCTGAAATCGTACATTTCCCGCCAGATCATAGGCCCGATGTAGAGGCCTTCCCCGGGATCCTTTAAAAGGACCTCTTCCTCTTCTTCCGG
>CAYMDI010000034.1:0-11819 GCA_964389165.1 uncultured Eubacteriales bacterium
GCGTAATTGTTTTTCGCTACATATCGCGTGACATCAATACTACGCACTCAACGTGCACCGTTTCCGGAAACATATCCACCGGAACAATGGCCTCCACCCGGTAGCCCCCCTTCCAGAGGTAGGTGAGATCCCTCTCCAGGCTCAGGGGATTGCAGGAAACATAAACCACCCGGGGAGGAGCCAGCTTCAGGAGGGAGGAGAGGAAAGCCTCATCAGAACCCGCCCTGGGGGGATCCATCAGAACCACATCAAACCCCTCCCCCCGGGCCGCCGCCTGGCGCATATAGGCCCCGGCATCCCCTTCCAGAAAGCGGATATTATCAACCCCATTCCTTCTGGCATTCCCCTGGGCATCCCGGACCGCATCTCCGTTAGACTCCACCCCCAGGACCTCCCGGGCCTTCCCGGCGGCCAGAAGCCCGATGGTCCCGATGCCGCAATAAGCATCCAAGACCCGCTCCTTCCCTGTAAGCACCGCCAGTTCCAGGGCCTTGCTGTAAAGGACAGCCGTCTGCACAGGATTCACCTGATAGAAGCTCCGGGGAGAGAGGCGGAAAGAGAGGCCCAGAAGCCTGTCCTCAATAAACCCCGGCCCGAAAAGGACCTTTTCCTTCCAGCCCAGGACAGCGCTGGTCTTCCTGCTGTTCTCGTTAAGGACCACGGTCTTCAGGGCAGGGTGGCGGGCAGCCAGAGCCCGGGCCAGCTCCCCCCCTCCCGGGAGCTGGAGGGAGGTCCCCACCAGCACCGCCATCAGCTCCCCTGTAGCCACAGCCTTCCGCACCAGGAGATGGCGCAGAAAGCCCCGGCCCCGGTCCTCCTCATAAACAGAAATCCGGAATTTCCCAAGGAGGCTGCGGAGGGTCGCCGCCAGGGCATCCGCCTCCTCATCCTGAATCAGGCAGCGGGCCCCGGAAATCACCTCATGGCTCCCCTCCCCATAGCGACCGTAAACCACCTTGCCGTCCCGGCCCCGGGCAAAGGTATAGATGGCCTTATTGCGGTAGCCCCGGGGATCTTCCATCCCCAGGATGGGGGAGACCTCCCCGAAGCGCTTCAGGAGATCCCGGACCATCCCCTCCTTGAAGGCCAGCTGTCCGGAATAGGAAAGGTGCCGGAGCTGGCAGCCCCCGCAGGCTTCATAAACAGGACACAGGGGATCCTGACGGAGGGGGGAGGGCTTCCGGAGTTCCAGAACCTTCCCTCTCTCTGTAAAGAGAGCCTCCTCCCCCGGAAGGATCCCAGGGAGGGCATATTCCCGGCCCCCGGCCTGAACCAGGCCCCGGCCCTGAGGGTCCAGCCCTGTGCACAGCCCCTGAAGGGGCTTTCTGCTATCCGAACCCTTCCTCATCTTTCCCCCCATCTTTCCATCCTGTCCTTCCCGTCCTCATGGAGATGGACCTCCATCCGGGGATAGGGTACCGTGAGACCGGCCTTATCAAAGGCAGCCTTCACTCCTTCCAGGAGATCATGGTACACAGTCCAGTAATCCTCATTCCGGGTCCAGACCCGGAGGGCATACTTGCTCTCCCCTTCCCCAAGGGAAAGGAGACGGGCAAAGGGAGCCGGCTCCTGGAGGGCCAGGGGATGCTCCGAAGCCCCCTGCCTCAGCAGGGCCAGGACCTCTTCTGGAGGAGTGTCAAAGGGAGCAGAAAAGACCAGGTCCACCCGGCGGGTGGGATACTGGCTGTAGTTGATGATGCTTGTATTAGAGAGGATCCCGTTGGGGATATGGATGGCCCTGTTATCCAGGGTCACCAGTTCCGTATACAGGATGCGGATCCCCCGGACCGTCCCGCTATACCCGCTTTCCTCCACCTCAATGAAATCCCCTGTCTGGATGGGACGGGTAATAAGGAGCAGGACCCCCCCTGCAAAGTTGGAAAGATAGCCCTGAAAGGCCAGGCCGATGGCAAAGCCCCCGGCGGCCAGAACCGCCACGAAGGAAGAGGTGTCGATCCCCAGGATCCCCACAACCCCGATCCCCAGCAGGATCTTCAGCCCCCAGTCTGTAAGGGAGACCAGGAAAGGCCGGAGGGTAGGATCCAGCTTCCCCCGGGAGAGCTGCCTGCGCAGGATCCGGACAAAGCGGCTGATCAGGAACCAGCCGGCCACAGCCACCAGCAGGGCCAGAGCCAGGGACTTGCCCAAGGGCAGAAGGCTATTCAGGAATTCCATATCTTCTTCCTTTCCCCCGGCTGCTCCGGGCTTTGGACTCCTCCAGCCATTCCAGCACAGGACCTTCCAGATCTGTGAGGGAGGTGAGGAGGATATGATTGGCGCAGGCCCCCCGTTCCAAAGGGTAGGCTTCCAGGATCTCCGGTCCTTCCAGAGCCCTGTCCAGCACCAGGGTGAGGATCAGATAGCGCTCCGGCCGGCCCTTGATTCCCTTTCGGGGGGGCAGCCAGACCGCAGCAAAGGTCCGCACCTCCCGGAAGCTGAGCTGGGTCTTCTGCACCCGGACCTCCGTCCTGGGCCACTTTTCAAGGATCCAGCCTGCCACCTCCCGGAAGAGGGCCTCTTCCCAGGGCCTCCCCGTAAAGAAGGCTGCAATATCCTCCATCATCAGGACTCCTCCCGGATTTCCTCTTCCCCCACGCAATGCTCCTTCAGCTCCTGAACCAGGGACTGGAGGGCCTCAATCACCCGGGGGCGGATGTCCCCTCCCACCAGCACCAGCATGATATCCTCCCCCACGCTGAGAAGGCCCTCATTCAGCCAGACCCGGATATGGGTGATGCCCGGAAGCTTCCGGGCCCTGGCCACCGCAGCCTCTACCTTCTCCCTATCATAGGAAAAACGCATCCCGGCAATAGCCTTCCCTTCCTCTACCCCTTCCCGGGCATAGGCTTTGGCTGTTTCCCGGACCACGCCGTTGTGGAAGAGGTACATCCCCGCACCCCGGCTTTCCGGCAGTTCCTTGGCTTCTCTGAGCCAGGCCTCCAATGAGGGCATTGTCTTGCTCATATCAGTTCCTTTCCTTTCCTGCGGCCTTCCCGGCCATATGCCCGGAAGCCCAGGCCCAGTGGAGATTGAAGCCCCCGCAATAGCCATGGACATCCAGCACCTCCCCGGCGAAATACAGGCCGGGAACCAGGCGGGATTCCATGGTCCCGGCATCTACCTGAACCGTGTCTACCCCCCCGGCAGTGACCTGGGCGCTTGTCCAGCCCTTGGTCCCCTTTATCCTGAAGGGCCAGTCCTGGAGCTGTTTTCCAAGCCTCTTCAGGTCTTCTTCTGTACTGGTGGAGGCAGGCTCCCGGCCCCGCCCCACTCCGGCCTCCTTCAGGATCACAGGAATGAGGCGCTTGTGGATCAGCCCCACCAGGGCCTGCTCCTTGGTCCTCCCGGGTCTTTGGAAACGCTCCCGGAGAAGGGCCAGCAGCTCCTCCCCCTGGAAGCCGGGGAGGCAGGAGATCCGCAGTTCCGGCACCAGGCCCTTCTCCAGCAGGGCCCCGGCCAGGGGGGAAAGCTGGAGAATGGGAGGACCGGAGATTCCATAGCTGGCAAAGAGGAGATCCCCCTCCTCCCGGGCCAGGACCTTCCCTTGATGGATCAGGGCAGCCGTGCCCCGGAGCTTCACCCCATCCAGGCGTTTGAAATCCTCCCCCTCCAGCTTCAGCTGGACCAGGGCGGGATAGAGGGGGGTGATGCGATGGCCCAAGGCCTCAGCCAGAAGATAGCCGCTGCCATCGGAGCCGCTGGAAGGCAGGGCCTTGCCCCCGGTGGCCAGGATGACCCGGTCCCCCAGCCACTCCCTTCCATCCTCTCCCAGGGCATGGAAGTCCCCCTCCCGGCCCCAGAGGGACAGGAGGCTGACCCCGGCCTCCACCCGGACCCCCAGGTCCTCCAAAGCGAAAAGGAGCACGTCCAGGATGCTGGAAGCCTGCTCCGAGAGAGGGAAGACCTTCCCCTCCCCTTCGATCTTAGGCTGGATCCCCAGCTCCTGGAAGAAGTCCAGGGCATTCTCGGGGGTGAATCGGGCAAGGGCCTGCTCTGGGAAGGAAGGGTCCCCTCCCATATATTTCCCCAGATCCGCCTGGGTATTGGTATAATTGCAGCGGCCGTTTCCGGTAGCCAGGATCTTCCGTCCCACCTTTTCCTTCTTCTCCAGAAGGGTCACCTCTGCCCCTTCCCGGGCTGCGGTAATGGCTGCCAGAAGGCCAGCAGCCCCTCCCCCGATGACCAGGACCTGGGGCTTGCCTTTCATCGCTTCTCCTCCTCATCCATAGAGGCCAGGAGGATCAGGGTCCAGCCTGGGACGTAGGTCCCCCAGATCAAGGCCTCCTTCCAGAAGAAATAGCCTGAAAAATCCGGATGGAAGATGGAATAAGCGACAACCATATCGCTGGCGAAAAGGATGATCCCGGCAAGAGCCAGAAACCAGGGGGCTGGTCCTGCTGCAAAGGGGGAAAAGCCCCAGAGGGTGCCGCTGAGGACCCAGGCTGTGAGGATGAGGATGATCCCCGTGATGATGGCCACCCAGAAGAAGGCCCCTTCCGCATAGGGGCGCAGCGCCTGGAAGACCCATGCGAAAACCAGAAGGAAAGGCAGGAGCCCCAGGAAGCTCTTTGCCTTCACAGGGGTTCTGGGGAAGAAGGCCAATAGGAGGAGGAGATAGGCCAGAATAAAGCCTCCCATCCCCCAGAGCTCCCGGCTTTCCATGGGTGTGGGGAAGGTCTTGGCCAGAACGAAGAAGAAATCGGAAAAAAGGGTAGCCCCGAAAGCCGGAAGGAGGAGGGCCCTCTTCCGGCGCAGAAACTTCAGGGCCCCCAGAAACAAAAGGACCCGGACCCCGTACATGAAGTACAGGATAGGAGGGGTGTCAGCAAAGGCCAGACGGCCCAGCAGGATCAGGGCCGTCAGGACCAGGAAGGCCCCCAGGAGGAGCTTTTTGTTCTTTTCCATTCTCATCTCCCTGCCCTATAGGCCGCTTTTTATCAGAAAGGCTGCAAGCAGGCTGCCCCACCCGGGACCGGCCTCTTTCTCATAAGCCGCCAGGACCGCCTCATGGCGGCTCTTGGCCTCCTGGATCTTCTGTCCCTGGAGGAGGCCCTCCAGCTTCTTGTCCCGGAAGAGAAAGCCTGCCCCATCCCCCAGGACGGCCCGCCAGTCCGGAACGTTGCTGTTCTGCACTGTAGCCACCCCGGCCAGGATCCGAAGGGGCCCCTCTTCTTTAAGATAACAGGCGGATTCCAGGCCATAGAGATCCAGACGCAGGCTACCGGCCTTCCAGGAGGAGCCTTTGGACAGAGGGACCCATAGGCCCCTCTCCCCTTCCAGGCTGCCATCTGCCAGGATCAGCACAGGAAGGAGGAAGGGGGCCAGAGCCTGCTCTTCCAGAGCTTCCCTCAGGGTCAGCTCCAGCTGCTCTTCCTCCAGCTCCAGGCTGCGGATGGCTTCCTTCAGGACTTTAGGGCTGAAGGGGAACGCGAGGATAGCCCGGAGGCTGGCCCCTTCCGGGATATGCAGATGGTCTCCCATCCTTTTCAATGCCATTTCTTCCATGATCTCAGTCCTCCTTCTTCCCCTCTCCGGGAAACCGATATGCTGCATAGGTCAGGGTGCCATAGCCATAGCTCCGGTGCAGGACCTCTCCCGGAGCCCCTCCCCCGGCTCCCATGGCCAGGAAGAGAGGAGCCAGGTGCTCCTCCCGGGGCACAGCCTGCCGGGCGTAAGGAGCCAGCTCCCTGTAGCGGCAGAGCTCCCCTTCGTTCCCTGCAAGGATCCGCTCCTCCATCCAGTCATCAAAGGCCACGGCCCAGTCCGCAGGGGCTGTAGCCCCCCACTGGATGGCAGAGAGATTGTGAACCGTGGAGCCGCTCCCCAGAATGAGGATCTCCTCCTGAGCCAGGCTTGAGAGGGCCTTTCCAATGGCCAGCTGCTCCGCCATGGGCAGGAAGGGATTCACAGAAGCCTGAACCACAGGGATCTTTCCTTGCGGATCCAGGAGGGCCAGGACGTTCCAGGCTCCATGGTCCAGACCCCGCTTCTCATCAGGCTCACAGGGGATCCCCTGGGCCTTCAGGGCAGCCAGGGCCTGATCCGCCAGGGCGGAAGAGCCCCGGGCGGGATGGACATACTGCCGCAGCACCGGATCAAAACCCCCGAAATCGTAGATCATAGAGTACTGGCTGTCCCGGCGGGAGAGGGTGGTGAATTCAGCCTCCCAGTGGGCGCTGAAGAGAAGGATGCCTTTGGGCTGGAGGGAAGCGCCCAGTTCCCGGAGGAAGCGGGCATAGGGGATATCCTCCAGAATCAGGGTAGGCGCCCCATGGCAGAGGAACAGGGGTGAAATCATCAGGGCTCTCCTTTCCTATACGGGCCAGCCATAAAAGAGGCCGGCGGCTAAGCCCAGAAGGGCTCCGTAATACCAGAACCAGGGGCTGCTTCTTCGTTTCAGATACAAGAGGACCAGACCCGTCCACAGAAGTGTCAGGATCACTCCTATGGCGAAGGTCTGCCAGAGGGTGATGAGGAGGAGGATGGCTCCGGCTGCTGTGCCGGCCATCACCAGGCCAGCCTGGACAATGGAAGGCAGCTTCCTGCGGATCAGCCAGAAAGCCAGGGCGATCCCCAGAAGCAGGAAGACCCAGCGGAAAAGCCCCATGAACATCCCCAGAGGGAAAAGCCTCTCCAGAAGCCTGCTTAAGAGCCTGTTGCTGATAAAGTACAGGAAGAAGCCTCCTGCAAGCATAGCCAGCCCTGTGAAGGGCACCAGGATTGCCTCTTTAACAAATCCAAAGGCCTGTTTTTTATCCATCCTATCCACCTCAGATCTTCACCAGGCCCCGGAAGCCCCGGGCCCCATAGTATGAATCGGCTCCATTATGGTAAAGGAAGACCGCCCCGTAGCGCCTGTCGCAGAAAAGAGCCCCTCCCTCCTTGCGGATCCCTTCCGGGGTCTCCACCCAGCTGGAGGTCTTCTCATCAAAGCCACCCTTTTCCTGAAGGAAGCGGTACTCCTCCTCGGAGAGGAGGGTGATCCCCAGCTCCCGGGCCATACCCACGGCGCTGCCCAGGGGCTTGTTGGCCTTCCGGGCCTCCAGAGCCTCCTGATCATAGCAGAGGCTGCGCCGCCCTCCAGGGCTTTCCTTGGCGCAGTCATAAAAGACAGCCTCTCCCTCTTCCGACCAGCGGAGGATATCCGGCTCCCCGCCGCTTCCTTCCATGGCCTCCAGGGTGGCCAGCTTCTCTGGGTTGGCCCTGAGCCTCTCTTCCACAGGCTCCCAGGCCATCCCCTCATGGCGCTCGGGATGATCCGCAAAGCGCTGCTTCAGAATTTCCATCAGCTCTGTTCCGGCTGAACTGTTGTCATTTCCCATCATTGGCCTCCTTTCAGGCTCCTTGTCTCCCTTTGATGGTAAAACATCAGGAAGGCTTTGACAAGCCTAGGGGAAGAGGAGGGGGAAGGCTACAGCCACAAAGGCCCCCCAGATCCCATAGGCGGGAAGGAAGCGGGCCAGGGCGGCCTCCAGCTTCACAGAGGCAGCCTCCCGGCCCCGGAAGAGCCTCAGGTAAGCCAGGAGGATGAGGAGCCCATGAGCCCCCAGGAGGAGGTTGGCCCCTAGAACCGCCAGGCGGTTGGGGGTCAGGCCATAAGCCCCCAGGCGGAAGGCTGCTGCCAGCAGGGCGATGAGGTCGATGGCCAGGGCCAGGAAGAGGAGGAGGGCATTGAGGATATCCCAGGCCCCTGCCCGATCCCCCCCCTTCCGTCCTGCAGCCGTAAGGAGGGCCGCCAGGAGGACCACCCCCAGGATGCCATTAAGGAGTAGGAGGAGGTCCCTGTCCGCAAAGGGGTTCCCTCCAGCCAGGAGGGCTGCCGGAAGATACACCGCCAGGGCAGCCAGGATCAGAGGGCTGAAGATCCGGGCCAGGATGGGAGCTAGGGCCCCTTCCCTCTCCCAGGCCAGCCAGGCAGCCCAGGGAAAGAGGGCCCCTGCGCCGAAGACTGCCACATTGGAGAAATACAGCTCCTCCAGGGGCCAGCCCAGGGAGGAAAAGAGGCCCAGGGCCAGAAAGGACAGGAGCAGCCCTGCTGCAGCCATGGCTCCATAGATGATTCCCAGCTCCCCCAGGAAGCGGAGATAGGAGAGGATCTTCTCCCCCCTCCTCCAGCCTTCCCCCCCATAGGCCCAGGCGGTAAGGAGAAGGAGGAAGACAGGGAGATGGAGCCAGGCCAGGATGATGCTGTCCCTTGCTTCCAGGGGCAGAAGGAAGAGCCAGAGGGCCGCCAGGGCATAAAGCCCCAGGACGCCCAGAACCTGCTTCCTGCCCGGCCTGCTTCTGCTGAGGAGCCAGCCTCCCAGTGCAGGAAGGAAGGCCAGAACCAGGGTAGCCGGAGAAAGGGCCCCCTTCTCTATGAAATGGAAGAGGAGCCAGGCGGCGCTTCCCCCCAGGAGGCTGAAGAGGCCCAGGAGGGGCAGTCCCTCTGCTTTTGGCCTTCTTTCCCCCTCCCCGGCCAGCCGGGCCTGCCAGGCCTGGAGCAGGAGGGAATCCCCTGCTTCCTTCACCAGCTGGGGCAGGGCTGCGCCAAAGCCACGGGGATCCTGACGGTACAGCTCCTCCAGGCCCCTGGGATCCTCCCGGCGCTCTTTCATTTCCCTAAAGATTTCCATCTTGATCCTCCTTCTCTTCCGGCTCTTTGCTCTCCTTGTATTCCAGAAGATCTCCGGGCTGGCACTGAAGAGCCTTGCAGATGGCTTCCAGGGTGGAGAAGCGGATGGCTCTGGCATGGCCCTGTTTGAGGATGGAGAGGTTGGCCAGGGTGATTCCCACTTCTTCTGACAAAGCGGTGAGGCTCTTGCCCCGAAGGGCCAGGAGCCTGTCCAGACGGATGATGATGCTCATTCCTCCACCCCCCTATATGGTCAGATCCTGCTCTGCCTTCATAGACAGGACACGATCCAGGAGGCGCTCCAGAAGAAGAGCCGCCACAGCCGCCACAGAGGCGGCAAAGAGAGGGAAGAAGCCTGCAAGGATCAGCCCCGGGGCATCATCTTTCTCCCCCAGGAGATAGAAAAGAGGCAGGGCCAGGGCATAGAGCCCCATGACCCCCAGCGCCCTCCCCCGGATCCTTCCCAGGGCCTTTCTGGCCTCAGCGGTGAAGGGCTCCTCCCCTTCCATGAGGGACAGGAGCTTCCAGGCCTGAGCCAGGGCCCCATAGAAGGGCAGGGTGGTGGCCAGCAGCAGGCCTCCCAGGGTCCAGGCCAGGACCGGCCACTGGGGATAGAGGAAGCGGGCCAGGGTGAAGATTTCCGGAATGAGCCAGTAGCAGAGGAAGGGTACAGGCAGGCCCAGAAGGACCAGAGCCAGGCGGAGATAGAGGGTTGAAGCTGCTTTCATGGGCAGGTTCCTTTCTTGCTGTTTTCACCCATCCTATCACAAGTTTTATTGTTTATCAATATGGAGGCGGAAGAGGAGCATGCCCAAAAGACAGGCCAGAACCAGGGGGGTGAGCTGGATATGGGTATAGGCTACAAGGATCCAGCTGACCAGGGGGTTGATCCATAGGAGAGCCAGGAGCAGCCACTCTCCCTTCCCGGCCCCCTCCTCCTGGAATTCTTTCAGCAAAAGGAGGAAGGGAAGGCCCAGGAGCATCAGGTCATATTGAAGGAAATACGGGCTGGCCAGGAAGAGTCCCAGAACCACAGCCGCCCCTTTCAGGGCAGGGCGGGCGCTTTTCCCATAAATCCACAGGACGCTGAGGAAGGCTGCCAGGCCTGTGAGGAGGACCAGGGCCGTGAGGAGGCTTCCCTCCAGGCCCCAGATCCGCAGGGCGGTCTGGACAGTCGGCTGAATGGCCGCTACGCTTTCCCAGGCCCCTTCCAGGGCCGCCTGGGAGCTGGCCCCCAGGCTCCGGAAGAAGGCCAGCCAGAGCTCAAAGCCCAGGAAGAGCCCTGAGAGAAGGGCTGTCAGGAGGCTGAAAAGAACAGTCCAGAACAGCTCCCGCCAGGCCTTGCTGAAGACAAGGAGCAAGAAGGGAAAAAAGGCCAGCTGGGGCTTGAAGGAGAGGAGCCCCAGGAAGAGCCCCGCCAGTATCGGGCGCCTCCCGGTGAAGTGCAGGAAAAAGCCCAGAAGGGCTGTGGTGAGGAAGGCATTCTGCCCCCAGCGCAGGTTCAGGAAGGTCCCCGGGAAGCCCCCCAGGATCAGGGCTGCTCCCCCCTTCCCCCCACTGAGGCCCCAGGGTCCCGGCCAGCCAGAGAAGGAGGGCCGGGGTGTAGGGCAGGAAAGTAAGGGGCAGGATCAGCAGGAGGAAGCTGGGGGGATAGAGCCAGGGCAAGCGGGCCGGAGTCTCTCTTCCCAGGACTCCCTCCACTGCCTGATGATGGGCTTCCTCCTGGTAGATCTCCTCTCCCAGACCTTCCCGGACCATCACCCCGGCAGCATAGAACAGAGCGAAATCCACCCCTGGTGGGCTGGGATTCCCGCTGCCCGCCCTGGCATCCAGAGACAGCCCCCAGAGGAAGGAGGTCAGATAGAGAAAAAGGAAGAAAAGAGACCAGGCCGGGAGGCGCTTTTCAATCATTGTGAAATCCTTCATCAGCAGATCCTCCCCTGTTCCTGAAGCCATTCAATGGTATCCTTCAGGGTCTCCTCCATGGGGCGGGTCCGGTAGCCCAGCTCCCTGCCGGCTTTCTCATGGGAGAAGAGGGAGTTGCTCTGGAGGGTGTAGATGGAATAGGGGGTATACAGAGGAGGCTTCCGGAGGATCCTGTAGTAGAGCTCCGAGAGAGGGGCTGTAAAGCGGGCGAACCACAGGGGCAGGATCCTGGTAATAGCCCTCTTCCCTGTGAGCCTGTGGAGGAGTTCCAGAATCTCCGGAACCTGGTAATAGCGGTTGGAGAGGATATAGGTCTCTCCGGAAGGTGCCCTCTCTACAGCAGCCAAGACCCCGGCTGCCACGTCCCGGACATCCACGAAATCGTAGCCCCCCCGGATCCCTGCAGTGAGGCTGCCGTTGCAGTAGTCTGTCACCAGGGCGGTGAGGTGCCCCCGCCCGGGGTCATAGGGCCCTGTGATTCCCGAAGGATGGAGGACCAGGGCATCCAGGCCCTGGTCTGCAGCAGCCAGAACATAGGCTGTGGCTTCCGCCTTGCTTTTCGCATAGTGGCCTTCCACCCTCTCCGGGGTGAATTCCCGGACTTCCCGGATCACCTGGCCTGCAGGGAGTTCCGGGATGGCATGGACCGAGCTGATATATGCCAGGCGGGTGCCGGGATGAGCCAGGCAGAGCTCCGCCACATTCCGGGTCCCCAGGACATTCACGTCATAGACTTCCTGGCGGAAGGCGCTGGTAATGGAGACGATCCCCGCACAGTGAATCACCGCCAGCTCCCCGTCCCCCAGGCCCTGAAAGCAGGGTAGGAGGCTTTCCTTCCGGCGCACATCCCCCTCATAAACAGCCGCACCTGCCGGTGGGTGCTTCTCCCCGGGAAGGACCAGGGCCCGGACCTTCTTTCCTGCAGCCAGAAGCTGGCGCACCACTTCCCCTCCCAGATGGCCAGCGGCCCCGGTTACCAGATATGTCCGTTCCATGCGGCTCCTCCCTCCCGCACCCTGCAGGGTGCCAGTCGTACTTTCATTCTACCACTCTTTGCCAGCCTGGAAAACAAAAACAGCCCCCTCTGTGAGGGGGCTGGGGATTATGGCTATAGGCCTGCCTTCAGGGTGTCTGCCAGCTGAAGGATCTTCTCATGGATCAGGCCGATGGTCTCCTTGAAAGCCTCATCCCCCTTCCCGCTGGGGTCTTCCAGACCCCAGTCCAGGCGCAGGCGGGAGGGCAGCCAGGGGCATTCCACATTACAGCCCATGGTCACTAC
>CAYMDI010000035.1:0-11803 GCA_964389165.1 uncultured Eubacteriales bacterium
GGTGATCGACCTGCCGCCTCTCCTGGCTGGACGGAAGGTCCGGGAACTGAACAGCATGGGAGAATACAAGGTCATCACCATCACCCGGAACAACCAATCCATGATTCCTACAGAGGAAGATGTATTCCAGCAGGGGGACCGGGTCCTTCTGGCGGTGGCCAATGAATCCCTGGAACGGCTCAAGTCCCTGCTGGGACTCAGATAGGAGGACAGGATATGAAAATGATCATTATCGGCGGAGGGCAGGTGGGCTCCTATCTGGCATCCCTGATGCTGGCTAATGGAAATGAAGTAACCATTGTGGACAGCCGGACAAGCAAGGTGGAACTGGCGGGTGAGGAGAATCCCGGAGTCCGGGTGGTCCTGGGGAACGGCTCGGATCCAGTGGTACTGGAAGAGGCGGGGATTCATGAAGTGGATGCCCTGGCTGCAGTTACAGGAGAGGATGAGACGAACCTGGTAGTCTCTACCCTGGCCAAGCTGGAATACGGGGTGCCCCGGGTGGTAGCCCGGGTGAACAATCCGAAGAACGCCTGGCTCTTCACCCCGAAAATGGGGGTGGATGCCGGACTGAATCAGGCAGACCTTATCGCTCATCTGGTAGAGGAGGAAGCGGCCATGGGCAGCCTGGTCCCTCTGGCAGAGGTGGATCAGGGACGCTTTGTCCTGACAGAGGAGACCCTGAGTTCTGGACATGGTCTGATCGGGCGTAAGGTTGGAACCCTGGAAATGCCTCTGGGCTGCCAGCTCACCGCCCTGATCCGGCAGGGGATGCTGCTTCCCCTCACCCCGAGCCTGGCTTTTCAGGAGGGGGATATCCTGGTGGGAATCTGCGAAAGCGATCAGGCGGAGCAGCTGGCCAAGGCTCTGGAAGCATAGTCTTTTTCAGGAGATTGTGCAGAAATGACGGAATTAATGATTCCGTCATTTTTTATTCCATAAACTTGAATTATTATTCCTGAAAAGGTATGATGAATGCAAGAAATGGATGGGGGGAGCCATGCAATACTTAAAAGATTCGGTCCGCAGGAAGATATTGGATAGCGCCAAGGCGGAGTTCCTGAAAAGGGGCTACCAGCATGGGAATCTGCGCCGGATTGCAGAGGAGGCGGATATTACCCCGGGAAATATCTATCGCTATTTTACCAACAAGGAAGATCTCCTCAGACAGATTCTGGAGCCTCTCTATCAGGAGATCCGGGCTGTCATTGAGGCAGAAGAAGTCATGGAAAAAACCCCCTATGGAGCAGAGAGGACCCTGATCCGCATCCGCAGTCTGGTGGAGAACTTCCCCATGGAAATGGGGATCGCCATCCGGGAGGAAGAGGGCGGGGCCTTTAAGGAACGTCTGGTGGAGACGGCGGCCAGCCGTCTGATCCGGGATATGCAATGCGATCCCGGCCTCAGCCGCCTTCTGGCTGCAACCTTCACAGATGCTCTGCTTCTGATTTTCAGAGAATATCAGGGGGATCCAGACAGGGCCTTGCGATACATCCAGAAACTCATCTATTTCTATTTTCGGGACGGATCGGAGGTCGACCTCTATAACTGAATAGAGAGAAAGGGACGCCCTCATGCAATATCTGAAGGAATCTGTTCGCAACAATATTTTGGAAAGCGCCCGGAATGAGTTTTATCAGCATGGCTACCGAAAGGCCAGCCTAAGGGAGATTGCCGCAAAATCAGGCATCACTGTAGGGAATATATACAGGTATTTCAGCAATAAGGAAGACCTCCTGGGAGAGGTTCTTGCACCCCTGTGGAGGGTCAATGATGCCATCGGGGGGGATCTTCCCAGTCCGGAGAATCTGGATAAGACCATGGAACAGGTCATGGATTTCATCCGGGAAAACTACAAGGAACTGAAAATAATGGCCAGAGAGCCTGTGGCCCCAGCCATCCGGGATACGGTAACCCGCTCCATTCAGGAGGTCATGGTCCGGGAGATGGGCAGCGATCCAGGCCTGGCCAGGATCATCGCCGGCACCTTCATCCAAAGCTTTTTCCTGATCATCCGGGATAATGAGGATGATATGGATAAGACGCAACGCTATCTGCGGAAGCTCATCACCATTTTCTTCATTACAGGGAAAGAGGCAGGGCTTTACAAAGACTGAGAAAGGAGGGGGAGAGATGAGAAAAGAACCCCTGCCAGAAAAAGTCCGGGAGAGATACCGGACAGAGCCTACCAGAGAGGCAATTCCCATATATATCTGCAAAGGGCAGGATCTGGAAGAACGGAAAGCCAGGCTGCCTGAGGTCGTGCGGAAGGTGATGTTCCAGGAGGGAACAGAACCGGCCTTCAGCCATCCCTACTACCAGCTTAAGGAACATGGGATTTACCATTGCCGGACCTGCGGCTCCCCCCTCTTCGGATCGGAGGCGAAGTTTGATTCAGGAACAGGCTGGCCAAGCTTTTATGCGCCCCTTCATCCCAGACAGCTGGAGATGGAGTATGACTTTATCATCGGCCTGCCCCGGGTGGCGGTGTCCTGCAGCTGCTGCGGCGGCCATCTCGGCCATGTCTTTGAGGATGGACCGAAACCAACAGGGCTGCGCTTCTGCATGAATGGAACAGCCCTGGAATTCAGAGAGGAAAAGGAGGAGGAATAATGGGAAAAATCACCGAAGCCATGGCTCAGATGATCGCCAGCCAGCAGTGCTTCCATGCCACAGTGAGCCCTGAAGGGGTTCCCAATCTGGGGCCTAAGCGCTCCACCAGGGTTCTGGATGAAAACACCCTGATGTTTAATGAGGGGACAGGAGGCCAGACCTACAGGAATCTGCTTTCAGGTTCTCTGGTAGCCACGGCTGTGGTGGACAGGGAAGCCATGGATGGCTACCGCTTCCTGAGCCAGGCGGAACTGGTGACAGAAGGCCCCCTGTATGAGGAAGCGGCTGCTTTCTCCATCGCTGGCGGCCGACCTGCGCCAAAGGCAGTTGTCCTCCTTCATGTCCAGAAGGCTTTCACCCTGAAGGCAGGGCCTCAGGCCGGCCAGGAACTGGAATAAGGAAGAAGATCAGGGAGCCCGGATATCCATCCGGGCTTCTTTATGCTAAAATTAGTGGAAAACATTCCCGGAAGGAGGCCATTTATGAAACCCTGGAAAAGACCAGTCCTCCTCTACCTCTCCAGCCAGCTCCTGACTCAGTTCGGCACCTCACTGGTTTCCTATGCCATCTTCTGGCATATCACCCTGGAGACCCAGTCCGGGGCCATGATCACCTTGTATACCCTGGTGGGCTTCCTGCCCACCCTCTTCCTGTCCCCCTTTGCCGGGGTCTGGGCGGACCGCTATGACCGCAAGGCTCTGATCATCTGGTCGGATCTGGCCATAGCGGCCTCTTCCCTGATTTTCGCCTTCTTCTATGCCAGGGGGTATGAGGCCCTCTGGCTCCTCTTCCTGATTTCTGCCATCCGGGCCTTAGGCAGCGGGATTCAGACCCCCGCCTCCAATGCCCTCCTGCCTCAGCTAGTGCCCAGGGAAGAGCTTGTCAAAGTGAACGGCTGGATGTCCTCTGCCTCCTCCATTATGGGGATTCTCTCCCCTATTGCCGGGGCAGCCCTTCTGGCTGTTGCCGATCTGGATGTGGTGCTCCTTGTGGATGTGGTCACTGCAGCTGCTGGGGTTGGAATCCTCCTGCGCCTGGCGGTGCCTCCCTATCAGGAGTGCGGGAACGGGGAGTGTGGGGACTTCTTCCAGGATCTCAAAGGAGGCCTCCGCTACATCCGGCAGCATCCATATATCTACCGCCTCTTCCTCTATTTTGCCGTCTTCTACTTCTTTGTAAGCCCGGCGGCCTTCCTCACCCCCCTCCAGGTGGTCCGCCTCTATGGAGAGGAAATCTACCGTCTTACGGCCATAGAAATCGGCTTTTTTGTGGGGATGCTGGCCGGGGGAGGGCTCATCGGCTTCTGGGGCGGCTTCCGGAACCGCATCCACACCCTGATCCTCTCCATTCTTCTGGGGGCCCTTCTGAATATCTTTATGGGCCTGCCCATTTCCTTCCTCCTCTATCTTGGGGTCATGGTCCTCATGGGGATTTCTGTGGTGATGTTCCAGGCCCCCACCAATGGCCTCCTTCAGGAGCGGGTTCCTGAGGATGTGGCAGGCAGGGTCTTCGGGGTCCTGAATATGATCTCCACTTCCATGTTCCCCCTGGGCCTTCTCCTCTTCGGTCCTCTGGCAGATAAGGTCTCTATCGAAGTCATCATGCTTGGGACAGGAGGGATCCTTCTCCTCCAGGGGGCCTTGATGGTCCGGGACCGGGGCCTCCTGGCAGCAGGGGAGCCATTGGATAAAAGGAATTTATCGGAGGGGGAGAATATATAGAGAGTTAATGAAAAGATAGAAACACCTTGTTTTCAACAGCTCCTTTTGAAATAATGAGGAAAGGTAATTATTTCAAGCTGAAAGGAGCTTTTTTCATGGAAAAGAAATCCGCCCTGATTCTGGCCGGTGTGGGAATCGGCCTTATTGCCGTCCTTCTGGCCATCTTCGGCAATCCGGCCAACATGGCTCTGTGCATCGCCTGCTTCCTCCGGGATACAGCCGGGGCCCTGCGGCTGCATAGCGCAGCTCCGGTCCAGTATCTCCGTCCGGAGATTCTGGGAATCATTCTGGGAGCCTTTGTTACAGCCCTGATCCGTAAGGAATTCAAGGCTACAGCAGGCTCTTCCCCAGCCACCCGCTTTGTCCTTGGCTTCGTCATGATGACGGGGGCTCTGGTCTTCCTGGGCTGCTCCTTCCGCATGGTCCTGCGGATGGCTGCCGGTGACCTGAATGCCTGGCTTGGCCTCATAGGCCTCATAGCCGGGGCCGCAGTGGGAACCTTCTTCCTGAAAAAAGGCTTCACCCTGGGGAAAGCCCAGGAAACCAAAATCCAGAGCGGTTTTGTTGCTCCGATAATCGCTGTCATCCTTCTGGGACTTACGGCTGTTGGAAGCTTCTATGCCGCCTCTGTGGCCGGACCCGGTTCTGCACACGCCCCCATCCTTATCTCCCTGGGAGCCGGCCTGGCCATCGGGGCCCTTGGCCAGCTGACCCGCCTGTGCACCACCGGAGCCATCCGCAACGTGATCCTGGCCAAGGACTTCCGCCTTCTTCTGGTCCTGGGTAGCTTCTTCCTGGTGGTTCTGGCTGCCAATCTCATCTCCACCTATATCGTTCCCATTCAGGGACTGGCCTTCAACCTGGGAATGGACGCCCAGCCTATCAGCCACAGCGAGACCCTTTACAACATCCTGGGACTCTTCATCTTCGGCTTTGGCGGGGTTCTGGCCGGAGGCTGCCCCTTCCGCCAGCTGATCCTGACAGGCCAGGGCTCCGGGGATGGGGCCATGACCCTGCTGGGCCTCATTTCCGGGGCTGCTCTTGCCCATAACTTCGCCTTCGCTTCTGTAGCGGACAATCCAGCCATGGATATCGTTGGCGGACCTACGACCCGAGGGGTCCTCATGGTGGTCATCTCCATCGTCGTTCTCTTTGTCATCGCCCTCACCCACCGGGAGAAGCAGTAAGGATGGAGGTCCTTATCACCTTCCATACCACCTTCAATGTACTGAAGCTTGAGAAATATGCACAGGAGGCTGGTATCCCGGGTCAGATCAGGCCGGTGCCCCGTCGCTATTCCGCCAACTGCGGACTGGCCTGGATGGGGCCGGGAGAGACACGGGAAGGATTGATGCGGCTCATTGAGGCGTATCAGATCGAAATAGACTCTCTTTATGAAATAGACGACTGAAAGGGAAAGGAAGGAGCCAGGCTCCTTCCTTTCCCTTTATCTCTGTCCTGAAACCCTGTATAATGTCTCTATGATGAATAGGAAAACAAACCTTTTAATCCTGCTGGGGCTCTTTACAATCCTGGCCATGGCTGTTGCAGCGGGACTCACGGATAATCTGGATCAGCGCCTGGCCTTTCAGGCCATCGGCCAGAGCGGAAGCCTGCTCACAGATGCCTTCCTCCTGGTGACTCATGCAGGAGATATGATTCCTGTAATCCTCCTGGGAGCCCTTCCCTTCTTCCAGCCCTATCTCCGTCGGACCCTGGCCCGGCCCCTGGCTCTGGGGCTGCTCCTTTCCACAGGGCTGAACCTCTTGCTGAAGGAGCTCTTCGCCAGGGAGCGTCCCGATCTGGGGAGCCTTCTGATGGAATCCAGCTATAGCTTTCCCAGCGGCCATGCCATGATTAATGCCACCCTTTATCTCATCCTCCTGTTTTATGTCTGGAATCACCTGAGGCCTTCTTTCTGGCGTTTTCCGGCTGTTCTTTTCCTGCTTGCCATGCCTCTGACTATCGGCTATTCCAGGGTCTATCTGGGGGTCCATTATGCCAGTGATGTTCTGGGGGGCTTCCTTCTGGGCGGCCTGGTGGCCTTCCTGATTATCCGCAGCATGGGGGGAGAGCTCCGTGGGGAGAAGGAGGGGGAATCATGAGGAAGCTGGTCCTGAGCCTTGCCTCCTTGAGCCTTCTCCTCCTGTTTCCAATGTCCCTCCTGGGGGCTCATGCCCCAGGAGAGATTCCGGATGGAGATGAGGTCTACCGTCTGAACCCCGAAGGAGAAGGGGAAGGCTGGTGGGCGGAGATCCGGGAGGATTCCTTCCTTACCTACAGGGAAGAGCTGGCAGCAGATCTCCTCACCGATCCGGAGGGGGCCTATGACCGGGTCCGCCGCCTGGTTTTAGAAGTCGGGGGAGCGGACCGGCCTCTCCGCCTCTCGGTACAGATCCCCTATTCCATGGTGCGACAGGACCTCCTCCTGATCCGCCTGGTAGATGGTGAAGGAGAGGTCCTGCCCTATGAATGGGTGGGGGAGGAGCGGATCTCCTTTCTGGCCCCTTCTTCGGGGGTCTATATCCTGGCTTATCCGGAGAATGCCATCCGGACATCTGGCCAAGAGCCGTTCTCCCCTTGGCCGATGATCCTGTCAGGAATGGCTTTTCTCAGCTTCTCCGGGATCCTGACCTGGAGCCTGTGGAAGAGGAATGAGGGAAGGAAGGAGGAAAAGGGCGAATAAAAAAGAACAGAGGCAGAAGCCTCTGTTCTTTTTGTATATGTCAGGAAGGGATATCCATATTCTGGAAGCGCCTTGCCAGGGGGCCCTGGAAAAGAGGGATGGTTCCCAGCCACAAGAGGCCCCAGAGGCTCCCAAGAAGGAGGAGGAGCAGTCCAGCCTCCATGTCAGGGAAGAAGCGGAAGAGGGCATAGCCTGGAAGGAGGAGGAGGACCCTGGAGGCTAGGGAAAGGAGGACGTTGATGTTGTTCTTCACAGCAGCCGTGGGATTGGTCCAGGTGAGATAGGGCCTGTAGATATTGATAATCAGATCGCCTCTGGCCATGATGAGGTTTCCGGTGAGGAGGAGGAAGAGGGCGGAGAGGAGGTCCAGGGGCTTCAGAGGGAGATACAGGGCCAGGGGGATCCCCATGAGAAGCTGGGCGCCAATATTGAGAAGATGGGTCATCAGGAGGCGGCTCCGGAGGTTATCCCATGCAGAGACAGGGAGGACCCGGGTCTCCCAGATGCTCCGGCCTTCCCGGCTGATGCTCACGGCGCTGAGGCTTCCCATCATGGCCGGGGAGAGGACGATGCCGGCGAAAATATAGGGTCGGAACGGCGCCAGGAGAGGCATCTTCAGGGTTTCCAGGCTGAAGATCCCCATAAGGCTGTACATCACCAGGAGGAGAAGGGGGATGAAGAGGGTCAGAACCCCGTTGAGGAGGAAGGTGGGGTTCCCCAAGAGGATGCCCAGCTGGCGTTTCACCAGAGCCTTCATGGCTGTTCCCTGGCGGAAGCCCAGAGGGCCTTTTCCGCCACCTTCTCCCTCCTGGTTATAGGAGAGGAGAGCTCCCCGATAGAGGCGGCCGGAAATTGGCAGGAGCAGGGCCAGGATGCCCAGCTGGGTGAGGAGGAAGTACAGGGTCTGGGGCAGTTCTCCCTGAATCATCCGGGTCAGCCAGATAGCCGGCGGCCAGGTGCCCCCGATAAGCTTCAATAAGCCGTCCTTCTGGGCCAGGAGGCCTGCAAGGGCTTCTGGATCGGAGAGGGAGCGGGAGAGGAGGATCTGAGCCCCAAGAAGCAGGATGATCAGAAGGATGTTCCCTACCACCACTAGGGTATTGCGGTTCTTGCCCTTGGCGGCCAGGGCCATGAAGGGCAGGGTCAGGACGACCCCTAAGACCATGGGTGCTATGGGGGCCAGAAGGATGCCGGCCAGGCCGGCAAGAAGGGGCCAGACCAGGGCTCCACCTTCCCTGAGATAGAAGAACAGGGCGCTGCCCTGGAAGAGGGCAGCGATCCCCAGCCCGTAGAGGTAGACGGAAGCCAGCTTGGACAGGAGGATGGTCCTTCCGGAGACAGGGAGGCTGGAAAGGAAGGGCAGATCCTGGCTGAAGAAGAAGCTGGAAACCACAAGGGGGATGGTCAGAACCAGGATCAGGAGGGGGGTGCCTGCTGCCGCATAGGTCAGGGTCAGCTCCGGCATCCCCAGGGCAGCGAAGCCCCTGTGGATCATCTGGATTGTCAGAATCAGCGGGAAGAAGGCCAGCAGAGGCAGGAGGAGGAGGGCCAGGCTGCCCAGGCCCCGCCGGGAGGCGCCCACTCCCTCCCGGAAGCCGCTGAAGCTGTTCTGGAACTGGACTTTCAATAAGAGAAGGAATTTATTCATCTTCTGTCATCTCCAAAAAGATCTCTTCCAGGCTCAGGCTGCTGTCTGCTTTGATGGCCGTCAGGGTGTCATAGGCCAGGAGCCGGCCCTTGTGCAGGATGGCGACCTTGTGGCAGAGGTTTTCCACCACTTCCAGGACATGGGAGGAGAAGAGGACGCTCCCCCCTTTCTCGCAATGCTCCTCCATAAGATCCTTGAGGACTTTGGCGGAATGGGGATCCAGGCCCACATGAGGCTCATCCAAGATGAAGAGCTGAGGCTCGGGGAGGAGGGCTCCTGTGATCAGAAGCTTCTGCTTCATCCCGTGGGAATAGCTGCTGATCTTCTGATTCAGGGCATCCTCAATCTGAAAGAGGCGGGCATAGCGCTCTATCCGCTCTTTGCGGAGGGCGGGCTCCACTTCATAGATATCTCCCAGGAAGTTGAGGTACTGGATGCCTCGGAGGCCCTGGTAGATTTCCGGATGATCCGGGACGAAGGTGAAGGTCTTCTTCGCTTTCACAGGCTCTTCTGTGATGCTGTGCCCACCCAGGAGGACCTCTCCTGAAGTGGGGGGGATGACCCCGGTGATGATGCGCAGGGCGGTGGTCTTTCCGGCGCCGTTGGGGCCGATGAAGCCGATAAGCTCTCCGGGGCTGATGGTCAGAGAGAGGCTGTCCAGGGCCTGCTTCCCATTGGAATAGATTTTGCTGAGGCTGCGGATTTCTAACATGGTGCACCTGACCTTTCCGGTTCATTTTTCATGCCTTCATTATAGCATAGGGTGAAGGCGTTTTCAGAAGGGAAATGCTGGAATTTATACAGTTCGGTTGTTTAGCAAAACCATAAAGTCTGATATACTGTAGCAATGTTGAGAAATAATACATGGGAAGAAGGTCAGATATGAAGAGAATCCGACTGTCATGGCAGTCCGAACTGTCTGCCGGAGAGAAGACACTGTTCCGCAGGGAATGGGAGGCTGAGAATCTCCGGCGTATCGGTTATGCCGTCCCGGCTCTGCTCGCTCTTGAGATTACCCTTTTTGTATTTCGGGATCAGTTTCCCGGGGCCGGGCCGGCCACCCTGGCCTTCATAGCGGGAAATCTTCTTTGGCTTCCCCTCTTCCTTATCACCTTTTTCAGGAGGGAAAAGGCTGGAATCCTCCTTCTTCGCATTGTGAATCTCTCCTATGCGGCCTTAGGCCTTCTCTTTGCTGTAGCCCTGGCTCTTATTGTGGGGCAGAACATCGACATGATTCACGTCTATATCATGGGGGTTATTGCCGTAACGGCCTTTCTGAATCTCAATATGACAGAGGCGGCTGTCCTTCATGGGGGAAGCGCCTTGCTTCTGATCTTCCTCCTGCCATTCTTCCATGGCAATGAGGATTTTGTACGCATAGCCAGCGTCAATGTCCTTTCCTTCCTCTTCCTGACCCTGGTTCTGAACCGCATCCTCCTGGCACTCCGGACTAAGGCCTTCCTTCTCCGGAGGAATCTTGAGGCAGCCAATGAGACCTTGGCAGAGCATGTGCGTCTGGATGCCATGACTGGCCTTCTGAACCATTCCACCTTCTTCACCCTTCTGGACAGCTACTGCAAGGGCAGAAGGGAGGATCAGGGATTCGCTCTGATCATCTTGGATATCGACAATTTCAAACGGGTGAATGATGAGCATGGGCATCTTGCAGGGGATGATGTGATCCGCAAGGTGGCCCTGACTCTTCAGGAAAGCGCCAGAAAGGGCGATCAGATCGGACGCTACGGCGGGGAGGAGTTCATCATCCTCCTTCCCGGTGCTGATGAAATGGGCGCCCTTGGGGTGATGGAGCGGATCCGCCAAGGTTTAAGCCGGGGAGCCTTCCAGGAAGGTATCGCCGTTACTGTCAGTGCAGGAATCAGCATCTGGGGGGGAGAAGATATCAATACGATTATCGCCGCTACAGACCAGAAAATGTACCAGGCAAAGGAAGCAGGGAAAAACACTTTTGTCATGCATTGACTGTCCGTTTTATTGGAGTGCTAATCGGAGATAATAGGGTCATCATTTCCAATGGAGGTACATGCCATGTCGGAGAAAAAATCGGAAGATCATGCCCCTTCCTATCTGGGGATCCTGAAATGCCCTGCCTGTGGAAACTATAGCCATTTCCTCCTGGAGGAGCATGGAATGGCTCTGTGCTGTGCCTGCGGGGCCGCCTTCCTGCCCCAGGGGCGCCTGCCCCGGACAGGGGGCCAGAGCTGGAAGGCGGCCCATCGCCAGGGCGGGCGCCTGTGGAGCTTCTATGTGGGACGGAGCCGGGAATTCATGAAAAGCATGGAAGGGGTTCCGGAAGAAGCCATAGAGGACACCCTGGGAGACTTCCTCTTGCAGCTCCGCCGGGAAGGGGAGCAGGCCCATCCCCATCCGCTGGCGGAGAATCTTTTCACCAGCTTCTTCCAGTGGTTCTGCGAGGAATTTGCCCTCCCTTCCCAGGATGAGCCCCCCCACTAGCGGGGAAAAGAAGGGAAGGCAGGCCCATAGGCCTGCCTTCCCTTCTTTTTTTCCGATCTTTTAGTAGCGTTTGCGGATGATGTGGAAGTCGAAGAAATCCCCCCGCCAGTAGATGTTGCTGTAGAGGATGGGTTTAAGGTGGGCGCTGAAGCCCTCTTCCTTGACCATTAGCATGGGGCCCTGGTAATCCAGATGCTCCCGGACCTTTTCATCAGCCAGCAAAGGAACCAGGTTGGTGACGTTGAAATCGATGCGCTCCTGGCAGTATTTCTCCAGGACATCATAGACATTCAGGAGGAAAAGATCCTCCCCGGGTACCTCCTCCCGGAAATGGTTCTGGAGGAGGTAGTCTTCACAATAAATCACCGGGCTGCCGTCTGCAGTGATGATCTTGCGGATGCGGATGATTTCGTCTTCTTCCCTGCAGCGGAAGATCTCCTTCAGCTCTTCCCCCGCAGGAAAGCGGTCTACCCCCAGGACCTGGGAGCCATGGCGGTAGCGTTCCAGTTCCAGAAGGGTCCGGAACTCATACTCGATATCCAGGCGGAACTTCACCCCCAGGACTTTGCGGTTGATGATGGTGCCCTTCTTCTTCACCCGGATGATATAGCCTTCCTGTTCCAGGATCTTCAGGACATCCCGGATCACTGTGCGGCTCACCTG
>CAYMDI010000036.1:0-11777 GCA_964389165.1 uncultured Eubacteriales bacterium
CTGATATATACTACTCAAGTAGCGATCAGTCTGCAGGAGACCTAGGGAAACTCCAAGGCACTATGAAACCCGCTTTGGATCGGTTTGCGGCTCTAGATACGGATGATCAGGAAACCTTCAAATCAACTCTAGCTCGTTTCAATCGTATCTATTCCTTCATCACACAAGTATGTCGGCTGTTTGATAAGGATATTCACCGATACAGTGTGTATCTAAAGTTTCTCCTGACCATGCTACCTAAAGGTGATGAAGATAGATTCAATGTCGATGATAAGGTGCTTCTGGAATATTATAAGCTCGAGAAAGACTTTGAGGGAGACATCGAGTTGAAGGAAACCGAAGGTGGCTTTACCCCCATTACGGGCGATGCTGGGAAAAGGGAGAAGAAAAAGGATCCATTAACAGTAATCATTGATAAGATCAACGAAAAGTATGGAACCCAATTTACTGAGATGGATAAGGTACTCCTTCAAATTCAAAATGATTATGCTTCATCAGAGAAGTGGAAAAACTATGCAGGAAATAATGATCGCAATACCTTCATGCTACTTTTTGAAAAGGATTTCCCTTCAATGGCTGCTACACGTTTTGAGAAAAACGAGGCTTTCTTCGTACGAATGTTTAAAGAGCCTAACATGATGAAGCAAGTCATGGAAGCGGTAGGAACTGTGCTTTATGAACAACTGAAGAGCTCCAATCACGAAGGTGATATAAATCAGAGCTAATGCGAATTACTATTATGATATTGGAGTAAGACTCAGCGCGAAATGCAATAATAGTTAAACATTAACGATACTTTGTATTTTGAAACTAGATTCTGCTATCACGTAATTGGAGGCATGAGTATTATTATTGAAAGTTCGAGTTGGCAAATTGTAAGCATAGCATTAATGGATGATCCAGGTGATTGATTACGTAAGAACGAAAATAATCGAAAATTTAATTGCATAAGTTTGAGTATTTACAGTAACAGGATTGGTGAAGTAGTAGTATGCTGGAGGACTAATAATGAATAATTTAGGGTCATTAACAAAAATCAATGATTTAAGAAGCATATGGAGCCATGAGGAAAGAGATTTCTCAGCTTGGTTAGCCAGAGAAGAAAATCTTGCTTTGCTAAGTAAAGAAATAGGGATTGATTTATTACTAGAAGAGCGTGAAGCTAGCGTTGGTGATTTTAGTGCTGATATTTTAGCCAAAGAAGATGGAACAGATCGAGTTATTATTATTGAAAATCAATTAGCTGATACAGATCATGATCATCTCGGAAAAATTATTACATATGCATCCGGTAGAAACGCTGAGATAATTATCTGGATTGTTAAAAGAGCAAGAGATGAACATAGGAGAGCTATTGATTGGTTGAATGAGAACACCGACGAAAACATAGGATTCTTTTTAATTGAAATTGAATTATGGCAAATTGAAGGATCGTTACCTGCTCCTAAATTTAATGTTGTCATTAGACCTAATGATTGGGCAAAATCAATAAAGAGTTCACAGAATATTACTGGTACAAAACAGCTACAGTTTGAATTTTGGAAGCAATTCAAAGAATATGCTAGTCAAACAGATATTATTAGGTCATTCACTCTTAGAAAACCTCGACCGCAGCATTGGTATGATTTGGGATTAGGTATATCTGAAGCTCATATATCTTTAACTATTAACTCAGTTAAAGAGAAAATAGCAGCTTCTATCTATATCAGTGATGATAAGGATCTGTTTAGCAATTACCAGAGTAAAAAGCAGGATATTGAATCAGAGCTTGGCTTTCAGATGGTGTGGAAATACTTGGATGGGAAAAAGCCTCCACCATAATCGTTGAAAGAATTGCCGATATTAACGATCAGGAGAAATGGCCTGAGTATTTCGATTGGTTTATTGAAAAAGTGATAAAAATGAAGATTGCCTTCAATAAATATCGTTAGCACATTTAATCAAAACAATAATAATGATCAACTCAACGCACCCAAGAAAGGTAGTGAAATTATGGGGTTATTTAGCACAAAAGCAACATGTTCGATTTGTGGCAATGAAGTAGGTTTAAATAGATTCAAAATTAAAGATAATGATGGGTGGATCTGTCCTTCTTGTTTAAAGAAAGCGGGCGGTAATGGTAGTATGAATCTTCGAAAAGTAACGGTTGAAGAAATTAAGGGAAGAATTCGAGTCTATGAAGATAACCAGGAAAAACAAGCTATTCTTGATAATAACGATAATGGTAACTTCGAAATCACTAAATTAAGTGCAAAAGAAAAATTAGATAAATTGATTATTGTAAATCCTACTATGTCATTAAAGGGAGATGAGGTGTGTTTTTATCAAGGTCCTGCCCAGGCGTATCATACGAAAAATGTTGTTACTGGATACAAAGGTGGCGGGGCAGGAGTTAGCATCAGAGTTGCAAAAGGATTTAGTGTTCATACTGGATCTGGTGGAGGATCAGCTGTAAGACAAACAATCGGAGAAACATATAATGGAACCTTGTATATTACAAATGAAAGATTTGTATTACTAGCACCGAAATACGGGTTTGATATCCCAAGTGTTAAAATTAGCAATTTTTCTGCTCATAAAGATGGATTTGAAATTTATCAAGGCGCTAAATGCTTTCAATTTTTAACAAAGGATGTGCAAAATATTTTAAAATTAACAGAACTGATGAATAAGGTATTTAAGGAGCAAAGTATTGTTCCTGCTGAAAAAATACATAAATCAACTCCTGACATGATAAGAGAATATAAGGACTTACTGGATAGTGGAATTATTACCAATGAAGAATTTGAAGCAAAAAAGAAACAACTATTAAATATATAAATGTTTAATATACCAGGTATTGAGTGCCACCATTTTGAGCACAGTATTATAGATACATTGTGAGTCTGGGGAATAATTAGCCTATAGATTGATCTGATATGAATCACTTAATTCTGTAGCTTGGGCCTGTTATTAATCTGGATGGTTGAAAATTATATTTATTGACTAGTGCAAACTATTGAAATAATATATAATATATATCAACATAAAGGCTCTAATTGATAGGGCTCTTAGATATTATGAATTGAGGTGAATCATTATGAATAAAAATGTAACAATATTTCTGCTGATTGCAATAGTTGTAATTCTAGGTATTGGAGTAGGATGGCAAATGCATGTTGATACAAGGGATTATAATATGCAACTTCAAATTCAGGAAGAAAAAGAAAAAGCAGAAAGCCATAAAAAAGTTGAAGATGCAGTTAAAAGATATCAAGAACAACAAATAAAGAATATATTGAATTAATTAGGTCAAATTGAATTGACCCCAAAAAGTTGGACTAAATTTAATTAAGCAATCATTTAGGAATTAGTTCTGATTTAGGATAATAAAAAGTAAGGAGCCATAGCGTAGCCTAGAACTGGGCAATATTTAGTGGACAGAAAATTTAGAAAAGGCATCTATTTACAAAAAGTTTAGTGGACACATTTTGGGCACAGTTTGATGAATATGTACTAATACCAGGAGATATTTGCCGTAAGGCCATAACACAGAAAGCCCCATTTGAGAGGCTTTAGTAGCTTCTGGGGTATTCTGGGATGACTCACTTTTCAAGTCCCCTCATCTCCACCAAGTATGCACTCTGCAACGGATACAAAGAAGAAGCCCTCCTCAGGAGGGCTTCTTGCTGTCTAAACCAAAATGTTGATCATATGATATAATATGCAAAAGACTATGTTACAGTAACTGAAGGTAATAATGAGATCAGCAGGAGGAGCGATGGGAAAGATCATTGCATTTGATGTGGAAACGCCAAACAGAAAGAACGACAGGATCTGTTCCATTGGCGTTGCATTCATTGAAGGCGGGAAGGTTGTCAATACTCTGCATTACCTTGTGAACCCGGAATGCCATTTTGACGAGCTGAATATCAGGATTCACGGGATCAGGCCAGAGGACATAAGGGAGGCTCCGGCCTTCCCTGCTGTGTGGGCTGAAATTAGGGAGCATTTCCAGGATGCGATCGTGGCTGCCCATAATGCGAGATTCGATTTGTCTGTATTGCAAAAGACATTGAATCACTATGAAATTGAGGAGACCTTCCTCAGGTATGTGGATACCCTGGAAATCGCCAGGTCATCTCTGAAAGAAATGGAAAACTATAAGCTTCCCACTCTATGCCACTACTACAGAATCCCTATAAACCACCACGACGCAGCGAGTGATGGAGCCGCCTGCGGCGAATTGCTCTGCCGGTTTTTTGATGACGCCGAGAGCATGGAGGGCTATATCAGGGAATTCCGGTTTCAGCAGATAGTGAAGGAACCAAAAAATTACCGGCCTCGTAACTTAAGCGATACAAGCCGATCCCTGGTGATTTTAGGGGAGATCTTAGCGGCGATTACAGCGGATGACCAGATTGATGATCATGAGATAGGAATCCTGCATAACTGGATGGAGAATAACCAGCATCTTAAGGGGAATTATCCCTACGATGTCATCTACACGATTCTGATGGCGGCGCTGGAGGATGGAGTGCTTCATCAGCATGAATTAGATACCCTTCTGGATATTTTCAAGGTGACCATTGACCCCGTGAGGAGCCTGGCTGCTGAATATGGCGCAATGAATCTGATGGGCAGGTCCGTCTGCCTTACAGGGGATTTTGACTTCGGCAGAAAAGAAGAAGTGGGGAATCTGCTCATAGGGATAGGTGCATCCATCCAGCAGTCAGTTACAAAAAAGACAGATATTCTTCTTGTTGGGGGAAGGGGCAGTTCTGTATGGTATGCAGGGAGGTATGGAACTAAGGTGAAAAAGGCCCTGGAAATGCAGGGGAAAGGACATGGGATCGTCATTATAAGGGAATCAGACCTGATGCCCCTCATCTGCAAATGATTCAGGGTGCTAGATGAAGACCCATTGATTTAGAATAATCTCCCAGGTTAATAATTAAGTTGAATATTTATTAATACCTGATAGGATAGAGGCAAGATGAATAAAATCCGGAAATCCAGTTCTGTATTGGAGGAGAAGGTATGAGGACATTTTATAAATCCGCTCTAAGGGACCTGGTCAAAAACCCGGTCCTTTCTATGCTCCTAATACTTTCATTCGGAAGCGCTATGGTAATGGGGAACCTCCTGCTGGATAATTTTGAAAAGGCCCTCCGCACAGATGCTTTCTTCCGCAGTGTCATGGATATGGAGGACCTCTATCAGGTGACCAATGCCTGGACCCTGGCAGACAATGAAGCCCTCATGAAAATGGAACAAGGGGAGGGAGAGTGGAGAAAGCCCTATGCGATAGTTTATGAGGAAAGGTTCAGCCTGTATGGACCTGGGCGTTACGGAGTTGATGAAATCGCCAACTATGTAACTATTCATTTCCCTGTCCGTGAAGTCCGGGGAAACCCTGACTTTCTGGATACTCTGGCGTATATGGCTCAGGAAGAGGGAATGGAAGCTAATACCCAGCTTCTTCTAGGTAAGGCCTTTGGATTATCCATCAGGTTTCCGATTGCGGAAGGCAGGGGTCTGAAGTTAGAGGATTATGAAGGGGTATCGGATAGCCCCCTGAATGTCCTGGCAGGATGGGATTACAGAAGCATCTTCTCCCTTGGAGACAGACTCACCTTGGAAATCCCGGCCCCTTATGTGGAAGGAAAGCCTCCTCAGACGGAACCCCTTGAAGTACGGATTGTCGGCTTTCTGGAAAAGGATTTGGAGATTCTCGAAGGTTTGCGCGAGGGCCGGCTTCTGAATGCGGACAACAAACTGATCATCCCCTTGCGTGGCGATGCACAGCAGGATTATCTCCGGACTCTCAAATATTCCTTTCTCAGCGAAGGAAGCAACTATATGATTACAAAGGATCCGCAAGGTGCGGAAGCCCGAATCCTGGCAGAGGCAAAGGAAGATGGTTACGAGGGGAAAGAGAAATTCATAAGGCTGGATCCACCGAATCTGGAGTATAGGGGCTATCGTGAATTGAGCAACGAAAAGAGCCTTGAAAACTACAAGGGGCTTTTTGCGGGCTCTGTAGCAATCTCTTTGGGAATCGCATTCTTCAGCATCAGCCTGCTGGTCCGGAAAAACCGCAAGACCTATGGCGTGCTGATGCTCTGCGGAGGCACCAGATTATCTGTTACAAGAATCCTTGTCCTGGAAATCACTCTCTTGCTGATGGTAGCTTGGAGCGGAGTTGTGGTTTACTGGAATATATCAATGGGATCATGGCCGGATATCCGGGTGTTTCTGATGTATGGTACGGTTGTGGTCTTGCTTTCACTCTTATCATCTCTGTTGATTCTGCGTAGTAAAAAACCGCAATATTTCATCCGCTTTGACGGAATGTCCAGATAGGAGGAAGAACATGGGAATCATCGACCTGAATGGCATAATCAAGACCTTTAAGGGTCATGGACAGGTAACTGAGGCATTGAAAGGGGCTGGCTTTCAGGTGGGCGAGGGGGAGTTTCTCAGCATCGTTGGGACCAGCGGAAGCGGGAAGACGACACTGTTAAACATTATCGGGCTGTTGGAGGAGAAGAGTTCTGGGACGTATCTTCTGGACGATCAGCCTATTGAAGGTCTTAGTGAAAAGGAAATGGCCCGGTATCGGAACGAATACTTTGGCTTTGTCGTCCAGGATTTTGCCCTGCTCAATGATTATCGGGTAATGGATAATATCCGCTTGCCCCTGGAGTACAACAGGAAAAAATTATCCAGAAAAGAAATGGAAGAGAAAGTCCGAACTTTGGCTAGTCAGTTGGGTATTCTGGACAAGCTGAAACAGCCTGTTCGGAACCTCAGCGGTGGCGAGAAGCAGCGGGTAGCCATTGCCAGAGCCCTTGTAAATGATCCCAAAGTGATTCTGGCAGATGAGCCTACCGGTTCCTTAGATAAAAGGACCACAGAGGAGATTATGGAGATCTTTGCAGGTCTTCATAAGGCGGGCAGGACCATCATTCTCATTACTCATGATGAGAAGGTTGCAGCCCGGTCCGAACGGATCCTCCATTTAGAGGATGGAATGATTGCTGATGAATCGATATGATCTGAAACGAGGGGTTCCGCTAATCCTCCTTACAGCGCTTATGGCTTTTGGTCTTCTCTTTGCCCTGTCCAGAGCATGGAACCTGAGGGTTCTCTCTATAAATGGGAACAGTTACTTTACAGAAAGTGCCAATGAGCTTCTCCTGGAACTGAAAAAACCAGAGGAACTGAAGCGCCTCACAGCCGCCATTGACTGCTTTGACACAGTCTCCATCCGTACTCAGGAAGGATTCACTTATTGGCATTTTAGGAAAGGGGCAGCCTATGGCCCTACCATCCGCTGGCTTGGCAGCCCTGCTCCTTCAGGGCTGCTTCTGGGGGAACGTGCTTACGAGAACTTCCTGGCAGGGGGCGAGAAGGCTGTCAGCCTGGAAGGCCTGGGGGGACTGACATTAGAGTCTCTTCCAGTTGGGGTGATAATCAGCAGCCCTTTGGATCCAAAGGAAGACAGCCGATATATGCTGATGGATTATCAGGGGGATCCCCGGAACTTCAGCGGTGTCTGGCTGACAGAGGGACAGGATGGTTTGGCTGCATTGGAGGTGCTGAAGGAGGAAGGGGCTGTAGAAATCATACCCATTCCATTTACGTCTTTCGACCCTGCTGGAAATGAGTTTTTCAGTATCGAAGGACTCTTTACAGTTACAGGTGCCGTCCTCTTGCTAGCTGCACTGCTACTGGCCAGCAGAATATGGATTTCTTCCTATCAGTGGGAAATCCGTGTAAGGAAGCTCTGTGGAGCCTCTGTTCCAGTTGAATCCTTAAGAGTGGGGGTGAAGTATCTCATCCTCCTGATTTTCGGGACTATGATCGGAGTGGCTGGGTACTTCCTCTATTCATACTTGGCCTTCGGTCTCAATTATCCTTGGTGGGGATGGCTGTCGGTTCAATAGAACCGAGGATCTGGAAGGGGGGAATACTATCATGCAAAACACCCTCATTCTGCCTATTGGTATCGATAGCATAATTCAAACACAAGTATGCACTCTGCAACGGATACAAAGCAGAAGCCCTCTCCACGAGGGCTTCTCCTATTTTGGGGAGGGCTCCCCCCCCTTGTGGCACACCGCAGCAAGGGAAATGCTGGAGGATTTCCTTTAAAATACCGGGTTAATCACGTATAATATATATCAGCGCTAATAAGCAGAAATCAGAAAAATAGGAAAGAAACGGATATCCATGATAAAAATCGCAATCTGTGACGATGATCAGAAGCAGCTGGAGCAGGCCAGGGAATGCCTTGGCCAGTATCAGCAGGCCCATCCCCATATAGACCTTCAGCCCGCATTCTTCACCTCCTCTCTGGAACTATTGAACCACGTAGGAAGCCAGGGGAGCTTTGATATCTACCTCCTGGATGTCTACATGTCTGGATACCTGGGGACGGATACCGCCAGGCAGCTCCGGGAACATGGGGACAGGGGGGAGATCGTCTTTATCACAAGCTCCCGGGATCACGCACTGGAGGCCTATGAAGTGGATGCCAGGCAGTATCTGGTGAAGCCCTATATGGAGGCAGACTTCTTCCAGGTCCTGGACAAGGTCCTGGAGCGATTCCAAGTGGAAAGGCGGAACCAGCTCACCCTGAAGACCTCCAAGGGGGTGATCCGCCTCTTCACAAGGGACGTGGTCTTCACGGAATCAGGAAGGAACAATTATCAGGTCATCCACCTCATCAACAAGGAGAAGCTTGAGGTCCGGATGACCTCCTCGGATCTTTTCGAACTGCTAGCTCCCACGGGATGCTTTGTGCGATGCGGGGCTTCCATTACCATCAACCTGAAATTCGTGCGTCAGATCACCAGGGAATATGTTTTCTTCGATACAGGAGAGCAGGTCAGCTATCCTTATCGCGCCTACCCCAAGCTGAAGGAAGAGTTCCTTTCCCTGCATTTCTCCGGTGGAAAGGGCAGCTGCGGGTGTGAGGATTAGAGGCCGCTGACCCGGACTTCTAATCAAGGGTTGAAAATATGCAATATAAGAGAATGGAGAAGAGGTCATGTTCTATTATCTGCTGTTGTTTCTGTCGCTGCTGGAATCGGTGATCGGCTTTACCCTGATCTCCTCTTCCGTGATGCGGTTCAAGGAACCTGTAAAAAAGCGTATCACTGCAGGCCTGGGGCTGATGCTCTTAGGGATCAGCCTGATTGTCCTGTCTGTCTATCTCTTCGGGGGGGAGGCTGTGCAGCGCTACGCTTTCCTGTACATTCTGGCTATTGAAGCGGCCTGGTTCATCGCCTGTTCCGGGGACCGTTTCACCGTGTCCCTTTTCAGCTACCTGAGCTTTGTGAACATCTATCTCGGTATAGGCTTCCTCAGCGATGCCATTGCGGCGGATTTTTCAGGGAATGCCTATGTGGGAATCCGAATCCTCATCCGCCTGATCCTATACCTCCTTATCATTCCCCTCCTGTACAGGTATGTGAGGCCCCGGTTCCGGAAACTGGTGGAGACATTGGATAAGGGTTGGGGAACAGCCGCTCTGACCCCCCTCCTCTTTCTGGTCCTCCAGACCCTTATCGCCTATTATGCGGAAGCCTACTGGAAGTGGTCCGGGAGCCCTTTTCTCCGGTACATTGTCCTGACTGTGTACCTCCTCTTTTTCGCAGTCTATTACTTCATGTATATCCAGGCAGAGGGGATTGCGGAAAAGTATGCCCTGGAGAAGCGCCAGCTTCTTATCGCCCAGCAGGAGAAGCTCTGGGAGTCTGAACTCCAGCGCCAGAAGGCCATCTCAGCCCTGGCTGCCCAGCAGCGCCATGATCTCCATCACCATAATGCCGTGGTCCTGGGACTCCTGCAAGGGGGGGAGACGGAAAGGCTGGGGGAGTATCTTAAAAGCTTTGATGAAGCCATTGAGGCGGAGAACAGCCAGGCCTATTGCGATAATCCCATTGCCAACAGCATTCTGAACAACTATATGGAAAAGGCCAGGAAAGAGGGGATCCAAATGACCATCGAAGCCATGATTCCGGAAGACATGGGAATCGATAATGTGGATCTCACCTGCGTCCTTGGCAATGTCCTGGAAAACGCCCTGGAAGGCTGCCTGCGGGTGCCGGAGGGCCAGGAGAGAGACATAGATGTCAGGGCTAAGTATCTGGACCGCCGGCTGCGGATTCGGGTGGAGAACACCTGCGCGACAGATATCCGGTTTGAGGGGGATTACCCCATCACCAGCAAGGCCGGTGGGGGGACTGGAACCCGAAGCATTGTCTATACCGCGGAGAGCTATGACGGGACGGCAGGCTTTTCTTTAACGGATGGCCGCTTTGTGGCTCAGATTGTCATGAACGGGAAATAGGGGAGGCTTCCTTTTCAGCCCTCAGCCTAAGCTGAGGGCTGTTTTGCTATCCACGGGCAATTTCCCCGGAAAAGACATCAATCCCCCCAGGAGCGGCTCCTGCCCATAGATTTATGGTTTAATAGTGAAAAAAAGGAATGGCAGGTTCTGCCCTTCCATGTGATTCTTAACCATAAGAGGGGGCACAATGAGAAAACAAGCTATCCGATTCACGCTAATGTTGGCTGTGCTGGTATCCATCATCACCATCGGTGGGAGATCTATCAATGCAGCTGCGGTCACTGTACCAGTATCAGGTGTGACAGCAGCCTATGATCTGGCCGATGGCAACGTGCATATCATCGGGGACGGCACCTATGTGATCAACCAGAGCAATCCCGGCCAGGCGACTGGGAATGTCATCACCATCAGCTCCAACGCTACGGTGTATCTTAATGGGGTCAATATCCTGGTGCCTGTTCCATCAGGAGATACGGACCACAGCAAATCAAGCCCCATCAAAATCGATGGGCAGTATCAGGTGGACCTGTATATCGTGGATTCGACGGAGAATATCCTGAATTCCGCTGCGGGGAAAGCCATTACGGATGAAGAGAATAATCAGGTCGATACAGGAAGCGGCCGGGCAGGGATCCGGGTGCCCTGGGGAGCGACCTTAAATATCTATGGGAGCTCCGGCTCTCTGACAGCCAGGGGCGCCACGGGGAATAACTATGCCTATGGTGCAGCCCATGGCGGCGGTGGGGCCGGCATCGGCGGCAGCGGCGGATATAAGACGAAAGAAAATTACCAGTATGAGCCTGAGGCTGCCGGCTTTGTAAATATCTACGGCGGCAGAATCAATGCCATCGGCGGCGATGCCGGGGGTTATTGGGGCGGCGGCGGCAATGGCATCGGTGGTGGCGGTGCTTCCTATTACTATGTTGCACTGGGATCAAGCAGCAAGGCCAGCCTCTTTGGTGGGACAGTGACAGCCACCGGGGGAAGCAAGGGTGTGGAGAACAGGCCTTCCGGGTACGGTATCGGCGGTGCTGTGGATCTGATGGGGGGTACCCTGATTGCAAAGTCTGCAGCAGTCTACAACAGACCTCCCCTGTCTGCCAGCCCGGCCCTTTCCGGAGAAATCACAACCTATGCCTGGAGGACAAGCGCCTCCGCCGGGTATACCCTCTACCCGGAAACAGCCTATACCTATAGCGGGACAGAGACCTATGTGGAATTCATCACGCCGGATAGCGGGATTCCTGTCCTGACAGCAGGAGCAGTCAGCCGCACAGGCGATACCCAAGGGACTGTCAAGTTCACTTCAAGCAAACCAGGAACCTACTATTATGAAGTCGTGGCGGACGGCGCATCGGCGCCTGCCATCAGTACAAGCGGGGCCGGGACCTCCTGCACCACTGCAGAGACGATGATATCAGATCCTGCAGGACTG
>CAYMDI010000037.1:0-11517 GCA_964389165.1 uncultured Eubacteriales bacterium
GCTGAACACCAGTATCGACGGCCGCTTGTCCCTCTGGCGCATGCGGGCCGCCGCCAGAACCTGAAGGCCTGCTGGCAAGGATCCCCATGCTTCCTGGTACAGATGGACGGAAGATGTCCAAAAGCTATAACAACTATATCAACATCATGGCGCCGGAGGAAGAGCTCCTCCAGCAGGTCCGTTCTATGGTTACCGATCCGGAAAGGATCCGTAAGACGGATCTGGGCCATCCGGATATCTGCACGGTGTATAAGTATCAGACCATATATAATGCAACGGAAGCGCCTGAAATCTATGAAAGCTGCAAGGCTGGAGGCATCGGCTGTGCAGACTGTAAGAAGAAGCTCTTCCAGACACTGAACACCCTCCTCCTGCCCATGAGGGAACGGCGGGAAGCGATTGCGGGTAATGAAGAGTATCTCAGGGAGGTTCTGGCCTTCGGAGAAGAAAAGGCCCGGAAGAAAGCAGGAGAGGGGATCAGGCTGGTGAAGGAAGCCATGAATCTGCTCTGATGGAAAAAGTGGTTCTGGAGACCTTTGAAGGCCCTTTGGATCTTCTTCTCCATCTGATCCGGGAGCACAAGGTGGATATCTACGATATCCCCATATTTGAAATCACCAGACAGTACCTGGAGTATCTGAGCAAGATTGAAGAGTACAATATTGAGATTGCCAGCGAGTTCCTTGTCCTGGCTTCGACCTTGGTATCCATTAAGGTCCGGATGCTCCTTCCTGCTCCTGGGGAAGAGGGAGAAACCCCTCAGGAGCAGGATCCCCGCCTGGAACTGGTGGAACGGCTCCTTGAATACCAGCGATACAAAACTGCCGCTGCCCAGCTTTCAGAAATGCTGGCTGATCAGGGGAAGTCAGCCTTCCGCCCGGAAGATGAAAGGCTCTACAGGGAAATCTCCAAAGGTGTGAATCCCCTGGAAGGAGTGACCCCGGAAGAGTTCAGAAAACTATATGCCTTCCTGGGGGAACGCCTTCGGGAAAGGCAGCTGCCTCCCTATGAGGTAAAGGTCAAGGAAATGAGCCTGAAGGAAAAGATTCAGAACCTCCTTGCACTCCTTGAGCGTTCTCCTGAACTTTATTTCAGCGATACTGTGAATGGAGATGACAAGGCTGATCTGGTGCTGGGCTTCCTGGCTTTGCTTGATCTATACAAAACGGAAACCGTGTCTCTGATTCAGACGGATAATTTCGCGCCGATCCGGATCAGGCTCAGAAAGGAGGAGGGCCATGCTGTTTAAGGAAGACCTCCTGGCCAGACTGGAAGCGATCCTCTTTGTTTCTGTGGATCCCCTCAGCGAAGGCCGGATCGGAGAGCTTCTGGGACTTCAAGGGGATGAACTGGAAGAAATCCTGAAGGAGTATGGGCAGAGCCTGGATCTTCCAGGGAGGGGGATCCGTCTTGCAAGCATTGGCGGAGGATATAAACTGGAAACCAAAGCTTCGTGCTGGGATGCTGTGGAAGCTGCAGCCAGGCCTCAGGGCGGGCAGCTTTCCCGTGCGGCCTTAGAGACCCTGGCGATTATCGCCTATCGCCAGCCAGTGACCCGGGCGGAGGTAGAGTCTATCAGGGGGGTTAATTCCGACGCTATGTTTTATCGCCTCCTGGACCGGGAGCTGATTACAGAAGTGGGACGCAAGGAAGTCCCCGGCCATCCCAATCTCTATGGAACCACCCAGAATTTCCTCCTTCAGCTGGGGCTTGGCAGTCTGGAAGATCTGCCTCCCCTTGAAGAATTCAAGGAGGAGCTCCTTACACAAGAAGAGCTGGATGAAAGCAATGCAAGCCTGTCTGTAGAGATCCGCCTGACGGAAGATAATGGTAGCGGAGAAGCCTGATGTACGCCCGGGAAGAATATACCCAGTATCTTGTTATGGAACGAGGGCTTTCTGATCATACAGTTGAAGCCTATCTCCGGGATCTTGATGCTTTTGAGCATTTCCTCCAGGCTGAATTGGGCCAGAAGGATACAGATACACCCATAGAGTCCAAGGAAGCTGTTCTTAAATACTTCTGGCATGTGGCCAGATCCGGGAAAAGCAAAGGCACCCAAAGCCGCTATCTGGCCTCTTTGAAAAGCTATTACCGCTTCCTCTTCCGGGAGAAGAGAATCGATAAGGACCCTACGAGCATCATGGAAGCTCCCAAAAGGGAAAAGAAACTTCCGGATGTCCTGACTCCTGATGAGACAGACAGGCTCCTTCAGGCCCCCGATCTCAGAAAGCCTTTAGGATTCCGGGATCGCACGATGCTGGAAGTCCTCTATGGAGCAGGGCTTCGCATCACAGAGCTGCTGACCTTAAAGCCTGAAGATGTTAATCTGGAACTGGGCTTCCTGCGGGTATTAGGAAAGGGCGGGAAAGAAAGAATCGTGCCTCTGGGGGAAGAGGCCCTGGAGTATCTCAAGGAGTATATTGCTGTGGTGAGAACTTCCTTGAACAAGAAGGATAGGGGAAGCCGTATCCTTTTTCTGAACCGTTCCGGAGAACCCATGTCCCGGCAGGGCTTTTTTAAGATCCTCAGAGGCTATGGATTGAAGGCCGGTCTGGATAAGCATCTGTCTCCCCATACCCTGAGGCATAGTTTTGCCACCCACCTCCTGGAGAATGGCGCCGATCTCCGAAGCGTTCAGGAAATGCTGGGCCATGCAGATATCTCCACCACAGAGATTTACACCCATGTGAGCATCCGTCACATGAAGAAGGTTTACGATAAAGCTCATCCGAGAGCCTGAGAAGGAGGCCGATCATGGAATATCCTGAGAAAATCAAGGAAAGCGCCAGCTTCATCCGGGAACATATGGAGCTCCTGGAATGCGAGACAGCCCTGATACTTGGATCCGGACTTGCGGATTTCGCCAGCACACTGGATATCCTTCAGACTATTCCCCTGAAGGATATCCCTCATTTTCCCATCCCTGGGGTCCAGGGACATGGGAGCCGGCTGATCCTGGGCAGAGCAGCAGGTGTGAAGGTCCTCTGCCTTGAGGGCCGGGTCCACTATTATGAAGGCTATGGGATGGAAGAGGTTACCTTCGGCATCCGGGTCATATCCAGCCTTGGGCTGAAGCGGCTTATTCTCACCAATGCTGCCGGCGGCCTCCGTGGCAGCGCTGGCGATCTGATGATTATGGAAGATCACCTGGATCTGTTCTGCCCCAATCCTCTCAGGGGGCCTAATATAGCTCCCACAGGCAAAGAGCAGCGTTTTCCCGATATGACAGGCGTCTATTCTCGTGAACTGAGAAAAGCCGCTCTTGAAATTGCTGAGAAGGAGGGGATTCCGGCATTTCAGGGAGTCTATGCCTTCCTCTCGGGGCCTTCTTATGAGACTCCTGCAGATATCCGCGCCTTGGGGATCCTGGGTGTGGATGCTGTAGGGATGTCCACAGTCCCGGAGGCTATTGTGGCAGCTCATAGCGGAATGGAAGTTCTGGGAATATCCTGTATCACCAATCAGGCTGCAGGAATGTCCGGAAAGCCTCTTACCCATGAAGAAGTCATGGAAGCAGGGGCCCGGGTATCCAAGAGCTTTACTGTCCTCCTGCATGGGATCCTGAAGAGGCTCGGATCATGATGAACCCCGTTGAAATCCTCCGAAAGAAGCGTGATGGAGAGACTTTGGAGCGTTTGGAACTGGAATTCCTGGCAGCTGGCATCGGGGATGGCAGCCTCCCGGATTATCAGATTGCGGCTTTTGCCATGGCTGTATACTTCAATGGTCTTGATTCCAGGGAGCTTCTGGATTTTACCAGAGGGATGGTGGGACGCGGACTCCCTGCACCGGAAGGTCCCAAAGCAGAAAAATATGTAGACAAGCACAGCACAGGAGGGATTGGAGATAAGCTCTCTTTAATCGTCCTGCCTATGGCTGCAGCAGCAGGGCTGAAAATACCCAAAATGTCTGGCAGAGGCCTGGGCTTTTCCGGAGGCACCATAGACAAGCTTGAAAGCATCCCCGGCTTCCAGACAGCTTTGGAACCCCAGCGCTTCCGTCAGCAGATTGAAGAACTGGGATTCGGCATTATAGGCCAGACAGGGGATCTGGCTGCTGCAGATAAGCGTCTCTATGCAATCCGGGATGTTACAGCAACTGTTGAAAGCATCCCTCTCATCGCTTCATCTATCGTTTCGAAAAAAATCGCTTCAGGGAACCGCAATATCCTTTTTGATGTGAAAGTAGGCCGGGGTGCTTTTATGAAGGACCTGGAGTCTGGCAGAGCCCTTGGAAGGGCAATGGTAGCCCTTGTGGAGGGCTTAGGAGGAAAGGCTATGGCCGTCCTCACCAACATGGATACACCCCTGGGACATAACGTGGGGAATTCTCTTGAAGTGATTGAGGCCTCGGAAACCCTCCAGGGCCGGGGCCCGGAAGATCTGAAAGAACTCTCCCTGACACTGGCTGGCGGGCTTCTGCTCATCGGCGGAGCAGCCCGGACCTTGGATGATGGATACACAATGGCCAAAGGATATCTGGATGATGGAACTGGCTATCAGCTGTTCCGAGAAATGATCCGTTATCAGGGTGGGGATCCAGAAGCTGTCTCTGACTACAGCCTTCTTCCAAAGGCAGGGAGGATCCTGCCAGCAGCAGCCCCTGCCTCAGGGTATATCCAGGCTCTGCATGGGGATGAAATCGGACAGATCTCAGTTCTTGCAGGGGCCGGGCGGCTCCGCAAGGAGGACGCTCTGGATTATGGAGCGGGCATCGAGATTATCAGGAAACCAGGAGATTTTGTTGAAGCAGGCCAGACTCTAGCATTTCTTCATACCTCTCTTCCCTTGGAAGAGGGGCTGGAACTGGTGGGGAAACTTATTCAGACTTTTGAAATCGGTCCTGAAATGCCACAGGACCAGCCTCTCATTCTGGAGGTCATCTCCTGAGGGGAAAGCTATATATGCAGCAGTGGAAATTTATGGTATAATTAATAAACGTGAAAAAAGGGGGATTGTGCCATGAAGCCCATTGTTGCCATTGTCGGCCGTCCAAATGTGGGGAAATCCACAATATTCAACAGGCTGGTCGGGCAGCGGAAATCCATTGTGGATGATGCCCCCGGGGTCACCAGAGACCGTCTTTATGAAGAAGCCAGCTGGCAGAGCCATGATTTTATCTTGATCGATACCGGAGGAATCCAGTGGGAAAAGGAAGATATCAACAAGAATATCACCAAACAGGCAACGATTGCCATTGAAGAGGCTGATGTGATCCTGTTTGTGGCAGATGCACAGGTGGGACCGACCCTGGAGGACCAGAAAATCGCCAGGATCCTCAAACGTTCCGGGAAGCCTGTGATCCTTGCGATCAACAAGACGGATAACTTCCGCAACAGCAGAGCCTATGACTTCTATTCCTTGGGACTGGGAGAGCCGATTCCGGTCTCCGCAACCCATGGCGGTAATATGGGGGATCTGCTGGATGCGGTCACTGCCAGTTTTCCAGCACCTGTAGAGGAAGAGGAATCGGATGAAACAACCAGGATTGCCGTTATCGGCCGTCCGAATGTGGGAAAATCCTCACTCATCAACAAACTCACAGGGGAAGAACGGGTCATTGTCAGCGATGTGGCCGGCACAACAAGGGACGCAGTGGATCAGAAGTTCCAGTTTCAGGGAAAACAGTATCTCCTTATCGATACGGCAGGAATCCGCCGGAAGTCAAAAATCGGGGAAGCTATCGAAAAATATACGATTCTCCGCTCCTTGAAGGCCATTGAGCGCTGTGATGTCGTATTCCTTCTTCTGGATGCCCAGGAGGGGGTTACAGAACAGGATAAGAAAGTGGCTGGCTATGCTGAGGAACAAGGAAAAGCCATCATCATCGTGGTGAATAAATGGGATCTGATCCAAAAGGATGGAAAGACCATGAAAGCCTTTGAAGAAGAGATCCGGGATGAGCTTGCCTTTATTAGCTATGCACCGATCCTCTTCATTTCAGCTGTTACAGGGAAACGGATTCATGACCTTTTCCCTCTTGCGGATAAAGTCGTGGAAAATGCCAGACGCAAAGTGGATACCCCCGTGCTGAATCAACTTCTCCGGGAAATCCAGATGTACAATCCTCCCGCAAGGGACCGGGGCAGGACCCTGAAGATCTACTATGGAACCCAGATCCGCAAGGCCCCTCCAAGCTTTGCCTTGTTCGTCAATGATGAGGATCTGATGCATTTCTCCTATCGCAGGCATATAGAAAACAAGTTCAGAGAAGCCCTGGACTTTCAGGGCACACCGATCCGTATTCTGTTGCGCAACAGAAAGGAAAAAGAGAACTGATCAGATAAAGGAGTCTGTTTTGAACATATCTATTATTGGAATAGGCAGCTGGGGCACCGCTTTAGGAATCCTTTTAAGCAAAGGCGGTCATGAGGTCACCATCTATGGAAGAGCGGAAGATAAGACCGAAGAAATCCGCTCTTCCAGAAGACATCCTTTCCTTCCGGATATCCAGCTGCCTCTGAATATCCGCATCACCATGGATCTGAAGGAAGCGGCCGCCAGCCCCGTACTGGTGATGGCCGTGCCGTCCCCCTACTACAGAAAGGTCCTCTCTCAGGTAGTTCAGGCTTCAGCAGGGCGTAAGACAATTGTCAATGTGGCAAAGGGCTTTGAAATGGACACGGGAAAACGCCTTTCTGAAATCACAGCAGAACTGGCACCGGACTGGCGCTACTGTATCCTTTCAGGTCCCACACACGCAGAAGAAGTGGCCAGAGACCTTCCAGCTGCCATTGTTGCAGCCAGCCAGGAACTGGAGACCGCCATGCTTGTCCAGGAAATCTTTAATGGGGAAACGCTGCGGGTGTATACCAGCGAGGATATCCTTGGTGTTGAAGTGGGGGGCTCCTACAAGAATGTCGTGGCCATAGGGGCCGGAATCGTAGATGGTTTGGGCTTTGGAGATAATGCCAAAGCAGGCCTCATAACCAGAGGCCTGCATGAAATGAAGGTTTTAGGAAGAAAGCTTGGGGCAAGGGGAGAGACCTTCGATGGCCTGACGGGGACTGGAGACCTGATTGTCACATGCATGAGCAGGCACAGCAGGAACCGTGGCTTTGGAGAACGATTGGGGCAAGGTGAGAAGGCAGAAGATATTCTGGCTTCTACAGCCATGGTCACGGAAGGGGTCTATGCGGCCAAAGCTTTTTATCAGATGAACCAGCACCTGGGCCTGGATCTTCCGATCAATCAGGAAGTATACAAAATCATTTATGAACATAAAGATCCGAAAGAGTCCTTTAAAGACCTGATGAGCAGGCAAATGAAAATGGAGCGTGATTAGCAGGATGAAAATTATCAATGTGGCATTGCTGGGATGCGGTACCGTCGGGACAGGAGTCTATGAGCTTCTGGAGATGAACAGGGAGAAGTTCCGGCATCTCCTGCCTGGCAGAGATATCCATGTGAAGGGCATCCTTGTTGCAGACATGATGAAGGAGCGCCCCGGGATTCCCAGGGACCTGCTGACGGACCAGGCAGATGCATTACTGACAGACCCGGAGGTTCAGGTGGTCATCGAGGTCATGGGCGGTGTAGGAGCAGCAAAAGACTACATCCTGACATCCTTGCGCAATGGGAAGGATGTTGTCACAGCGAACAAGGATCTGATGGCAACTGCCGGGGAAGAAATACTCGAACTGGCCAATGAAATGAATCGCACTGTCCTTTTTGAAGCCAGTGTGGCCGGCGCTATCCCTGTGATCAGCACAGTGAAAAACGATCTCAGCAGCAATAAGATTACAAAGGTCATGGGGATCATCAATGGAACAACCAACTTTATTCTGACGAAAATGTTCAAAGAAGGCCGGAGTCTGGAGGATGTCCTTCAGGAAGCCCAGGCCCTTGGCTATGCGGAAGCGGATCCCACATCAGATATCATGGGGCTGGATGCTGCGCGCAAAATCGCCATCCTTGCATCCACAGCCTTCAACCGCAGAGTGGTCCTCAGTGATGTTTATGTAGAGGGAATCACCGGAATTCAGGTAGAAGATATAGCCTATGCAAGACAGCTTGGAAGCACGATCAAACTTCTGGGGATCGCTTGTATGACAGAGGATGCCATCGAAGTCCGGGTCCATCCTACCTTGCTTTCCATGAATCACCCCCTGGCTAAGGTGGATGATGTATATAATGCAATCTATCTTGAAGGAAACGCCTTTGGTGATCTGACCCTGGTAGGGAAGGGAGCAGGCGGCCTGCCGACAGCCAGTGCTGTGGTAGGAGACCTTCTCAGCATTTTAAAGAATTCAATGAACGAAGGGCCCGTGGAGAACTGCACCTGTTATCTGGATACGCCTATCCGCAAGATCCAGGAGACTTCTACCCACATATATATCCGCATGATCGTGGCGGACAGGACTGGGGTTCTGGCCCAGATTGCAGATGCCTTTGCCCGGAATAATGTAAGCATCGATTCAGTGATCCAGCGGAAGCTTGAAGATGGAAAAGCAGAATTGGTTATCCTCACAGACAAGGTTCTCAACCAGGATATGGAACGGGCCAAGGAGGAGATCAGCAACCTTGAAGTAGTCATGGAAATCAAATCTGTGCTGCGTTCGGACAAGGAAGACTAGGAGGGAAGCATGGCACTTATCGTACAAAAATATGGGGGAACTTCTGTAGGGACTCCGGACAGGATCAAGAATGTAGCAGACCGCATCATCGCTACCCGCAAAAAGGGTCATGGGGTGATTACGGTAGTTTCTGCCATGGGAGATTCGACAGATGATCTCCTGGCACTGGCCGCAGCGGTCTCCAGCAAGCCGCCTCACAGGGAAATGGATATGCTTCTGGCCACCGGGGAACAGGTATCGATTGCACTCCTCTCTATGGCTATCAAGGAGAAGGGTTATGATGTGGTATCCCTGACCGGTGCACAGGCAGGGATATTTACGGATAACATCCATAAGAAAGCGAAAATCACCCGCATCGACAATTCCAGACTGAAAAAAGAGCTGGATGCCGGAAAGATCATCATTGTAGCAGGCTTTCAGGGGAAAACAGAGGGCGGAGAAATCACTACCCTCGGCCGGGGAGGCTCAGACACCACAGCCGTTGCTGTGGCTGCGGCGGTCCATGCGGATGTCTGTGAAATCTATACAGATGTAGATGGCGTGTATACTGCAGACCCCAGAATCGTTCCTGATGCCAGCAAACTTCCCTTTGTTTCTTATGATGAGATGCTGGAACTTGCAAGCCTTGGCGCTTTAGTCCTGCAGACAAGAGCTGTAGAATATGCGAAGCAGCACAAGGTAAAGGTCATGGTCCGGTCTAGCTTTAATGACAATGAAGGTACATTAGTAGAGGAGGGTTCTTTAATGGAAAAAACCAGATTGGTCAGCGGTGTGGCCCATGACCTGGATGTAGCTAAAATCACTATCTTAGGCGTGCCGGATGTTCCCGGAATCGCCGGCAGCATCTTCAGAGCCCTGGCAGAGGCAGGAATCAATGTGGATATGATTGTCCAGAGCAATCCCAGAGGGAAGAGCAATGATATTTCCTTCACTGTGAGCCAGGAAGAGAAAGATCATGCAGTGGCTGTTATTGAGAAAATGCAGGAGACTCTCGGGGCTGAGGGCTATTCTGCCAGAGACCATCTGGCCAAGATCAGCATTGTAGGTGCGGGCATGCAGTCTAATCCTGGGGTTGCAGCATCTATGTTCGAAGCGCTGGCCAAGGCTGGGATCAATATTGAGCTCATCAGCACCTCGGAAATCAAGGTATCCTGCATTGTAGATCTTGAGAAGGCAAAAGAGGCCGTGAAAGTCATCCATAACCAGTTCCGGCTGCATGAGATGCAGGCATAGAAGAGGGTAAAGACATGAAAGTCAGAAAAGCTGTCATCCCTGCAGCAGGTCTTGGGACAAGGATGCTGCCGGCAACAAAGGCTGTTCCCAAGGAGATGCTGCCCATTCTGGACAAGCCAGCCATTCAGTACATTGTAGAAGAAGCCGTGGAGGCAGGGATAGAAGAGATCCTGATTATCACAGGACGAGGGAAGGGCGCTATTGAGGATCATTTCGACCTTTCCTATGAACTGGAAGATACCCTGGATAAGAAGGGAGAAAAGGAGCTTCTGGAACGCCTTGAGCCGATCCGGAAACAGGCGAAGATCTATTTCATCCGCCAGCAGACTCCATCAGGCCTTGGACACGCAGTGGGGATTGCCAGAAGCTTTGTGGGCAAAGAGCCCTTTGCTGTCCTGCTGGGGGATGACCTTTTCTACCATGAGAAGGATAACTGCCTGAAGGAACTGGTCAGGAAATATCAGGATACGGCCAGCAGCGTTTTCGCACTGCTGCAGGTACCCTTTGAAGATGTGCGGAAGTATGGCATCATTTCAGGGAAGAAACTGGCCGGTGGAGTTTATGAAGTCACCAATCTTGTAGAAAAGCCCGAGCCCATAGAGGCTCCTTCCCAGCTTGCTGTAATGGGCCGTTATGTCTTCACCCCGGGTATTTTCGACATGATCCAGCAGACGCAGCCTGGGAAAGGCGGGGAAATCCAGCTGACAGATGCCATGAAAAGCCTCCTGGCTTTTGAGAAGATGTATGGTGTGATTTTCCATGGAGCCCGCTATGATACAGGAAATCTTCTGGGCTATCTCAAGACTACCGTGGATTATGCCTTGCGCAGAGAGGACATCCGGGAGGAATTCCTCTCCTTCCTGAAAGAGAGAATCTGAATATGAAGAGGCAGTATGCCAGCATACTGCCTCTTTCCCATGGAGGTACGAATATGAAAATCGCATTGTTAAGCGTTACGGATAAACGAGATATCGCTGCTTTTGCAGCCCGTCTGGATCAGCTTGGCTATGTCCTTGTTTCCACAGGAGGCACCCTGGATGCACTGGCTGTAGCCGGATTACCTGTACAGTCCGTAGAAACCCTGACCGATTTCCCTGAGGCGTTTGAAGGCAGGATTAAGACGCTCCATCCCATGATTCATGGGGGCATTCTCTACAGAAGGGACAATCCGGAAGATCAGCGCCTGAAGGCAGCCTTGGATATCCCAGCCATTGATCTTGTCTGTGTGAACCTCTATGCTTTTGAAGATGCAGTAGCCCAGGGCAGGCCTTTTCAGGAGGTAATGGAAGCTATCGATATCGGAGGGCCTACACTGATCCGGGGGGCTGCAAAAAATCATGCCCATGTGACTGTGGTGACAGACCCAGATGATTATAAGATGGTGGCAGATCTCCTGGAGGAAGATGCATTAACAGAAGAAGTGCGGCGCAGCCTGGCTGCCAAGGCTTTCAGGCTGGTTGCCAGGTATGATCTGGCTATCAGCAGCTATTTCCATCCAGATGAAGAAACAGGTCTTCTTCTTGTGAAGGAGAAGGATCTTCCCTATGGGGAGAATCCCCATCAGAAGGCATCCCTGTACCGCAAGGAGGGCTCTGCAGCAGGCCTTCTGGATTTCAGGCAGCTTCAAGGGAAGGCCCTCTCCTACAACAACTATAACGATGCCTACGCCGCTATGGAGCTCCTGGCGGATTTCAGGGATGAGCCAG
>CAYMDI010000038.1:0-11483 GCA_964389165.1 uncultured Eubacteriales bacterium
CCTACCACGGCTCCATCTTTCTTCACAGGCATGTGGTCCCGGGCAACACCCCGTCCTACCATTTCAATGCCGACGATCTTCCGTTTCCGGCCTTCCTCTTTTTCCTTGGCCAGGGCTTCTCTGCCGATGAAGTCCCCTTTGGTGTCCAGTTCCACGAAGCGTCCCAGCCCTGTTTCCAGAGGAGAGATCTTATCGGAAAGCTCATGGCCGTAGAGAGGCATTTTCGCTTCAAAGCGCAGGGTATCCCTTGCTCCCAGCCCGCAGGGCAGGATCCGGCTTCCGCCGGCCTTCAGGATGGCATTCCAGATCTGAGAGGTTTTGGAAGCATCGATATATACTTCAAAGCCATCTTCCCCTGTATATCCTGTTCTGGAGACGATGGCCTCTACGCCATCGACTTTTCCTTCCGCAAAGGTGTAGTATTTCATCTCTTTCAGATTCATGTCAGTCAGGGTCTGCAGGATCTCTTCTGCCAGAGGGCCCTGGATGGCGATTTCACCAGTCTGGTCAGACTGATTGTCAATAGACACATCATAGCTGCCAAGCTGGTCCTTGAACCAGGCAAAATCCTTGTCTGTATTGGATGCATTGACAACGATGAGGTATTTCTCATCTGTATACTTGTAAACAAGAAGGTCATCCACAGCATGGCCATCAGGCATCATCAGCACGCCGTACTTGATCTGTCCGGAAAGCTGGGGTGTGATGTCGCTGGAGATCATGTTGTTGATATACGCTGTGGCATCCTTCCCGGTGACCCAGATCTCACCCATATGGCTGACATCAAACAGGCCGCAGGATGAGCGGACAGCCTTATGCTCTTCCAGGATTCCAGAGTACTGGACGGGCATGTCCCAGCCGCCAAAATCCACCATGGTTGCGCCTAAATCATAGTGGTCCTGATTCAGGGGGGTTTTCTTCAAATTCTCAGACATATGACACCTCCAAATTTATTTCCAACATCACAGAAGACCGGACTGGACGAAAATCCGCCCATTCCAGCCTTTCATTCATAAGCAGCTTCCGGAAAACCCGGAATTTGCATGGGTAATGGCTAATTTCAAGAATAGCGAATTAAAAATTAAAAAGCAACATGAAACATCTAAAAAACGTTTTCATAATCGCTTGTAAAATTAATTTTCTTCAATCCCCAGTAAAAGGCAATGCCCAGGGTGTACAGCACCAGGAATTCTCCAAGGGCTACAAAGCCTGCGGCTGCAAGAAAGGGGATGCTGGCAAAGAGCCATAGTTCCAGGCCTACCAGCAGCCCATTGGCCAGGACGCCGGGAATCAGGGCCACAACAGGCCGCTTTTCCTTCAGGCGGTAGATTCCGTATACAGCCAGGGCTGTGCCTATGGTTCCGAAAATGATATCAGGCAGGCCGAAAGGGCTGAAGAGATTCGCAATGAAGCAGCCAAGAATCAGCCCTGGGATGCTGCTTCTGCGGAAGAGCACCAGGACCATCAGCGCTTCCGATACTCTGAACTGCACATTATTGTAGCTCAGGGGCATCAGCACTGTCAGGACGATGTACAAGCTGGCAATCAGGGCCACCTCTGCAAAGAACCTGCTTCTGCTTTTGAAATTCAGTTCCATCTTCTCTCTCCTTCCTCCGTTCATGATACCATAAACAGAAAAGATTTTTTCCTGTTTTTCATAAATGCTTCTGTTCTTTATGCTATAATCCATATAGAAATCCAGAAAGGTGTGACGTTATGAAAAAGTATCTCGTGGAATTTATCGGAACCTTTGCCCTGGTCTTCCTGGGCAGCGCCTCCTACATCATTGCCGGCAACTCTATCGGCATGATCGGGGTAGCAATGGCCTATGGCCTGATCACTGCCGCACTGTATATCAGCCTGCGGCGGAGAGATCGGGAAATCTACCTGAACCCTGCCTTGGCTTTGGGTGCCCTCACCGCAGGACGGATCACCGCCCTGGATGCCCTATACACAATCATCACCCAGCTGGCAGCTTCCCTGGCAGCAGGCCTGGCAGTCTATGTCATGGCCCTGGGGAACCTCAACTATAACCTGACCTATGGACTTGGTCAGAACGGCTTTGGGGACCAGTCCCTCTCCGGCTACAATCTGACCTCCGCCATCATCTTCGAACTTGTAGCCACTTTCCTTCTGGCCTATATCTACCTGTCCTCCTCCTCCCTGCGCAAACGGAACCTGCGCACCGGTCTGACCATCGGCTTTTTCATTACAGGGGCCTATATGGCCGGCATGCCCATAGACGGAGCCTCCCTGAACCCAGCCAGAAGCTTCGGACCAGGGGTCATCGCCGGATTCAGCGACTCCGCTGCCCTGATCCAGCTCCTGGTATTCCTCCTTGTTCCATCTGCAGGTGCTGTCCTGGCAGCCCTGGCCTATAAGGTCCTGAGCGCACAGCATGATGAGGAGGAGTACGCAGCCGATTCCTGTGATGAGGATGGCCGGGAATTCGGAGAGAAGGACGAAATCGAAATCATCGAAATTTAGCACCCTATCTGCAATACAGGGAAACCGGCTCAGGCCGGTTTCCTTTTGTGTTGACGAACAGGACCCCGCTTCTTACAATAGAAACAAGCATCAACCGAGAGGAGGAAGCTATGAACGAGGAATACAGGTTTCTCGAAGAGATCATCAAAAAAGGCTCCACCAGCTTTTACAGGGCCTTCCGTACCCTTCCTGAAGACCGGGCCATGGCTGTCTTTGCCGTGTATGGCATCTGCAGGCTTCTGGATGATACAGTGGACCGGACAGGAAGCCAGGAAGAGCTTGAAAAGGAAAAGGAACGCTTCCTCCAGGTTGAGGCAGGCCTCCTGCCAATGGACCCCTTGTGGAGAGCTTTTTCCCACTTCTATAAAAAGTACAGGCTGAAACCTGAACCCTTCCTTATGATGTTTGAGGGACAGGCCTACGACCTGGACTTCCAGCCCTTTCCTGATCTGGATGCCCTGGACCGCTATTGCGACCTGGTCGCCGGTTCGGTAGGCCTCATGCTTCTGCCGATCCTCTCCAGCCAGGACGGGCAGGAAATCCGGGATACGGCATTAGCCATCGGTCGGGCCATGCAGTACACCAACATCCTCCGGGATGTGAAAGAGGATCAGGAAAGGCAGCGGACCTACATTCCTCAGGATCTGGGAGCCGATCCCCGAAGGGCTTATGAGATTATGGCTGCAAGGGCCATGTCTTTGTACAGTCAAGGCCTGGAGAACCTGGGGCGCTTCCGGAAAGACAGCCGATATCCCCTGGTTCTGGCTATATTCTACTACCGGGGGATTCTGGAAAAGATTATCGCAAAGGGATATCCTGTCCAGGAGGGACGGATCTACCTCAAGCCCCTGGAAAAAATCTGCGTGGCCCTGAGAGCCAGGGCCTACGCCCTATGGAGGTATCGTCATGCTTGAGTTCATTGGCATCGCTCTTTCCTTTCTCTACATCTTCCTGATTATTGCCTTGGGCGGCCTTGTGGGGAAAAAAGACCCGGAAACAGGCAGGAAGTTCATCCACATCCTGCTAAGCAACTGGTGGTTCATCGCCATGATCTTCTTCCAAGATGCCCTGTATGCCTCCCTGGTTCCACTGATTTTCATTGCTGTCAATTTCCTATCCTATAAGTTCAAGCTTTTCTCTTCAATGGAAAGGCCTGACGGGGGCGTTGAAGGACTTGGAACCGTCTATTATGCGATTTCCCTTTTCCTGCTGGCGGCGATTTCCTTCACCCAGAACCTGGAGCATATCGGCGCCCTGGCTATCCTGATTATGGGCTATGGAGACGGACTGGCAGCCCTGGCTGGCAGGCGCTTCCCCCTCCTGACCTATTCCGTGAGCGGAAGCAAAAAGTCCCTTGGAGGGAGCCTTACCATGTTTCTGGCCTCCCTTGCTGTGGCCTTTCTGATCTTATTCCTGACAGGCTCCTATAGTCCTGCAGCCATTCTCACCCTGGCTATCGCAGCGACGCTCCTGGAAGCCCTCACACCCAAAGGGCTGGATAATCTCAGCGTTCCCTTAGGGGTTTACAGCCTTTATCTGATCTTCTTCCTGTAGGTGAAGCGATGACGGATTTCATTTACCCTCTCCTCTCTGCACTCATTGCCTTTGGCGCCTGGAAAAAAGGCTCCCTCACCCCTGGAGGGGCGCTGGGGGCCTTTGCAGTCGCTTCTTTCATGGGCCTTGCCGCCCCACGGAGCTTCCTGCTGCTGATGGTCTTCTTCTTCACCTCCGTCCCCCTCTCCCGTTACAGGAGCTCCCGGAAGGCCAAGGCTGAAAGCCTGCATAAGAAAAAGGGTCCCCGGGACCTTGCTCAGGTCCTGGCCAACAGCCTGGCTGCCCTGCTGATGCTTCTGCTTGCAGAAATCACGGCAGACCCTTCCTGGGAACTGGCGTCCCTGGTGGCTATCGGAGCGAGCACTGCAGACACCTGGGCCTCGGAACTGGGCCAGCTTAGCCAGCAGGCCCCACGGAATATCCTGACACTTAAGCCGATGGCCACAGGCCTCTCCGGGGGAGTCAGCCTCCCGGGGATCCTGGCATCCCTTGGGGCCTCCGCCTTCATCCTCATCCCCATTTACCTGTCCGCACCGGAGCTCTCCGGGGGAGCCCTGTTCCTCATTGCCTGTTTTTCCTTTTCCGGCTCCATTCTGGATAGCCTTATGGGCGCCTTGCTCCAGGGGAAATATCTTACACCAGAGGGGCAGCTCACAGAAGTCTCCGGGCCGGGCTATCCGCTGGTCCAAGGTTTTGCCTTCATGGACAATGACGGGGTGAATTTCCTGGCCTCACTGCTGGCGGCCAGCGCCAGCGTGTTATTCCTGTAGGCTGCATACAAAGAAAGCCGGGATGCGATGCATCCCGGCTTTTCCATTTTAGCTGCTATTCTTCTTTCACGAAGTATTTCTTCATTGCCATGCAGATAGGGCAGAGCCAGTCCTCGGGAAGATCCTCGAAGGCTGTGCCAGGAGCGATCCCTGCTGCCGCATCTCCCACTCTGGGGTCATAGGTGTAGAAGCAGGCTTTGCATTTATAGCGGTCCAGCTCTTTATGCTCATTCAGCTCCTTACCGGCCTCTGCAGCTTTGGAAAGCTCATTGCGCAGATCCACTTTCGTAAAGGATTCTTTGGCCAGCATGCAGATTGGGCAGAACCAGTCCTCCGGCAGGTCTTCAAAGGCTGTGCCTGGAGGGATCTTGGCCAGGGGATCCCCGATTCTCGGATCATAAATATACCAGCAGGCCGGGCATTTATAGCGGTCCAGGCTGGTGTTTTCCGGAGTGGCAGCTTCCTTCTTGGTCTCCTCCTCTGCAGCAAAGGCGCTTTTGTCCCTCATGCATACGGGGCAGAACCAGTCTTCAGGAAGGTCTTCGAAAGGGGTTCCAGGGGCAATTGCAGCCTTTGGATCTCCCACTTCAGGATCATAGGTGTACCAACAGCTTTTACAGGTGTATTTCTTCATCTTACTCCCTCTTTTTCTGTTTCAGATTTCCGGTATATACAGTACCGCTTTCAGTATATCAAATGAATCCTTCTTTTTCCTATACTTTTCATCTATTTTAGGCTTTTTTCATTTTCTCATCCCGGAACAGGGCAGCCTGCCTGAAGGCTTCGGCACTGATATGGCAATAGCCCCCCGGGTTCTTTTCCAGGTATTCCTGGTGATAATCCTCAGCCTTGCAGTAATTTTCAAGGGGCAGGACCTCAACAGCGACAGGCTTCCCCAGGCTTTCTTCAATCCCATTGAGGACTTCTCGAGCCTCCTGAAGCAAGAGGGGGTCTGCCGCATAGATCCCCGTCCTGTACTGGATCCCCCGGTCATTCCCTTGTCTGTTGATGCTGAAGGGATCAATGACCTGAAAGTACATTACCAGCAGCTCAGCCGTCCTCAGGATGGACTCCTCATAGACGACCCGGACCACCTCGCTGTGTCCGGAACCCCTGCATACTTTACCGTAGTCCGTCAACATTGTGCTCCCGTTGGCATAGCCAGCTTCATGGTAAATGATTCCTGGCAGAAGTCCGATGTAATGGTCAAGGCCCCAGAAACAGCCGCCTCCGAGATATATTTCCTTCATTTCTTCCTCCTTAGCTCCGCAGGGTGCTGCGGATAGCATCAGGTACAAGGAAAAGCCTCAGTCCCTCCCTGTAATCCCGTACAATGAGGTCAGCAGCAGCACAGAGACAACCAGCCGCACCTTCCTCTCCAAGAACCATGATGCCAAGAGCCGCTTCCTGGAGCAACAGACGGTCATTGGATCCATTGCCCATCGCTGCTGTACCCGCTGCCCCAAGGGACTGGAGATGGGCAAGCTTCCCTTCTGCTTCTGCCCCCTCCTTAACTGGAAGGAGGGTTACAGGGAGGCTGGCGGTTTCTTCAGCCACTGTGCCGTGGCTGTCTGCTGTCACCACATATATTCTGAGATGGCTGGCAAGCTGATGGAGAAGCTGGGACACTTCAGGTAGAAGCCTGCCCCCCAGGGCCAGGGTGCCATTGAAATCAAGCATCAGGTTCTCTAAGGCCAGGCTTCCCCTTCCTGGAATATTGAGCTTTATCATGTAATCACATCCTTGTCCCCATTATACCTGCCGGACTCTCCGAAGAAAAGAAAATCCTCCGGAATACCGGAGGATCTGGTGCCTGAGGCCGGGATCGAACCGGCACGGATTTTAAGGTCCGCAGGATTTTAAGTCCTGTGTGTCTGCCAATTCCACCACTCAGGCGAAGGTTTGGAGGCGACGCCCGGATTCGAACCGGGGAATCAAGGTTTTGCAGACCTTTGCCTTAGCCAACTTGGCCACGTCGCCATATGGAGCGGAAGACGGGATTCGAACCCGCGACCCCCTCCTTGGCAAGGAGGTACTCTACCACTGAGCCACTTCCGCATTTTGGTGGGCGTTGACGGGATCGAACCGCCGACATCTTGCTTGTAAGGCAAGCGCTCTCCCAGCTGAGCTAAACGCCCTGATTGCATTTATCATGCTTGATAATTATATAAAAATCGGACTGGGATGTCAACTACCATGCAGCATATATCCCCGGGATATCAAGAAATGACTGGAATTACAGTAAGCCTGATTCTGTCGTAGGATAATCATCTATCTGACCCTTGCGGATCCCGCTTCTCAGTTCTTAGTTCCCTCGAAGCGATTCCCCTCTCAGAGGGTTTCTGGCAGGGTGGGGTTTACGTCGTCTCACTCTTCCCATTGCTGGAAAGCATCGTCACTATAGCACTTTCATGCCTACCGGGTCCCAGGGGGATCCTTTCAGCAGCCGTAAGGTTACCCTTCCGGAGGTTGCCCTCCGCGCCCTCACTACAGGCAGGCTCCACACCTTGTGTTAATCACATCACAGCCTGTGCCAGCCAGGACTTTCCTCAGGGACCAGGTCCCTGCGATTATCTCGTAATTCCAATCGTTACTATTCTATCACATTCGGGTCCGCTGTGAAAGGATTTCCCATAAAGATGCCGTTATGCAGGAAGCCCCCAGGTACCCCATCCCGGAGGATCCTGACCTCTTCTTCCCCTGTAAATGAAAGGACTGTATGGACCAGAGCCTGAAGGTTCAGCCTGTTTCCTTCTATACCATAATCGATAGAAAAATAGGCGCCATTCACATCAATCTGAAAGACTCCCTCTTCATCATAGGAACTTCCAAGGAAAGCCCCCCCAGGGGCTACAAGGGATTCCATCTCAGGTGGTGCGGGCTCCGTGAGATAACGGTTCATGAGTTCCGCCAGCCCTTCCTCTTTTTTCAGGCTGACCTGAACAGAAGCCAGAAAAAAACTGTCTTTCTTCACATAGTAAAGCGCTGCCTGCTTGTCTTCTTCCTGCAGCCCGAATGTGAGGAACAGGGCCAGGACTATCAGTACTCCCAGTACCCCTCCCAGGAGGATATACAGCTGTTTATTCATGCCTTGTCATGCTTCTCCATCGCTCCTTGTCTTCCGGATGATTGAGATTAGCAAAGAGATCCGGGCCGAAGGCCTTCTCCATTTCCTTTCCATCCACCCGACTCACCAGGCTGATATTATCCAGATAGGCCACAAAGCCTCTGGCCTTCTTGTCATAGCATCCCAGATAGGTCAGAGCAAGGGGGCAGGCCCCTTTATGGTAAAGAGCCATCAGAGGCTCAAAGCCTCCTTCTCTCCAGGGAACCACGCAGTAGCAGTCATCAGACCGCTCCAGGAGGTACGGTATGACCCCGCCTTTGAAAAAGGGCATATCGCAGGAGAGGACCAGAGACCAGTCATTGGAAGCCTGTTCAAGAGATGAGATGATCCCCCCAAGAGGACCCTCCCCTTTCTGGTAGTCTTCTACAAAGATCACATCCCGGAGGAAGTCATAGGCTTCCTTCCGGTTGGTTGAGATGATGACTTCTGAAACATAAGGGCGGACTTCATCCACCAGATGTTCCAGCAAGGTCTTACCCTGGATTTCCAGCAAGGCCTTATCCTCACCCATCCTGCGGCTGTCACCGCCAGCCAGAATTACCGCGCTGATCTTCTTGTCCATGTTGCGCACCTCCTATTCCATTACAGGATAGCCCATATGTCTGTAAGCCAGGGCTGTTGCGACCCGGCCTCTGGGGGTACGGTTGATAAAGCCCAGCTGCAGGAGAAAGGGCTCGTAAACATCCACAACAGTAGCGGATTCCTCTCCCACCATGGCAGCGATGGTATCCAGCCCCACCGGTCCCCCCTGAAACTTTCCGATGATATTGTCAAGGATCTTCCTGTCAATCTCATCCAGTCCGAACTCATCCACCTCCAGCATGTTCAGCGCCATTTTCGCCAGCTTGTGGTCGATAATGCCTTCCCCCTTCACCTCAGCGATGTCTCTGACCCTTTTCAGGAGGCGGTTTGCGATTCTGGGGGTGCCTCTGGAGCGCCTGGCTATTTCTGCAGCTCCCTCATCCTCTACAGGGATCCCTAATTTGCTGCCGTTGATGCGGACAATGGTAGCCAGTTCATCAGGCGTATAGTAGTCTAGCCGTGAAATCACCCCGAAACGGTCCCGGAGGGGATTGGACAGCAGGCTGATCCTGGTGGTGGCGCCAATCAAGGTAAAGCGTGGCAGGTCGATACGCAGAGAACGGGCGCTGGGCCCTTTCCCTATGATGATATCCAAGGCGAAATCTTCCAGGGCTGGGTAGAGGACCTCCTCCACACTATGGTTCATTCGATGGATTTCATCAATGAACAGCACATCCCCTGCCTGGAGGTTTGTTAGAATTGCGGCCAGGTCTCCGGCTTTGTCAATGGCTGGCCCGGAGGTTATTTTGATCTGGACGCCCATTTCCTCTGCCACAATATTGGAAAGGGTTGTCTTGCCCAGTCCGGGAGGGCCATACAGAAGGATATGATCCAGGCTTTCCCGGCGGTTTTTTGCCGCTTCGATAAAGACCCTGAGGTTTTCCTTCACCTTTTCCTGGCCGATATATGCGTCCAGGCTTCTGGGGCGCAGGCTGTTTTCAATTTCACGGTCTTCCGTCAGGAAGCCGCCATCTATCAGGCGCTCATCTTTCATTGCTTCCCTAACTCCTTCAGGGCATCGCGTATGAGATTATTCAGGTCTGCCTCAGGGGACCCTTTCATCTGCCTGCGCAATACATCTTCGATTTCCTTCTTGCTATAGCCTAAGAAGAGGAGGGCCGACTCTGCATCCGCATAAATCCCGCTTCCTCTCTTCCCTACAGCTGCGGCCTCTGCTTCTCCGGCAACTTCTCCGAAAGCCTCCATCTTATCCTGGAGTTCGAAAATCAGCCGCTGGGCAGTCTTATTTCCCACACCTGGTACTTGTACCAGAACACCGAGATCTCCTCCCCGGATAGCCTGGATCAATGCCTTGCCATTAATGTGGGAGAGGATTCCAAGAGCGGTCTTGGGCCCAAGACCGCTGACCCCATTGAGGAGAGCGAAGATTTCCCTGCCCTCGGGATCAAGAAATCCGAAGAGCTGTTCCGCATCTTCCTTGCGATGATGGAAAATATACAGGAAGGCTTCCTGCCCCGGAGCAAGTCTGTTCTGATCCCCTTCTGTAGCGAAGACCTCATAACCTACGCCCCCCACATCCAGGAGAAGCTGTGAGCCTTCCTGGGCAAAGACTTTGCCCTTTAAAAAACCGATCAATCTATTACCTCTTTTCTCGAACTGCCCGATGCAGGCCGCTGGAATGGCCATGGCAGATGGCCACTGCGATAGCATCAGCTGCATCATCCGGCGTGGGGATCTTCACCATGTTCAGGATGATCTTCACCATTTCCTGGACCTGGCGCTTTTCCGCACGACCATAGCCCACAACGCTCTGCTTTACCTGAAGAGGGGTATAGGAGGCCACCTCCAGCCCGCTCATGGCCCCCAGCAGAAGGACAACGCCTCTGGCCTGGCCTACGGATAAGGCAGTTGTTGCATTTGTATTGAAGAACAGCTCTTCCACAGCCATGGCATCGGGATTGTAGCGTTCCATAAGGGCCTTCAGTTCCTCATAAATGGTCAGAAGGCGCTTTTCCAGTTCCTGCCCGGCCGGGGTGCGGACAACCCCATAATCCACAAGAGCGAACTTATTGCCTATGTAATCCAGGACAGACCAGCCGCAGATAGCTGTACCGGGATCAATCCCAAGAATCCGCATCAGAGGCTTCCGGCTATCTCATCAGAGAAGTCGAAGTTGCTGTAGGTGTTCTGGACATCATCATTATCTTCCAGGAGATCCATCATCTTCACCAGAAGCCTGGCCTGATCCATATCCAAGATCTCAATGCTGTCCCGGGGAATCTTGGTCAGTTCCGCTATTTCCGGCTCCAGTCCCTGGGCTTCCAAAGCACTGCGCACAGCGTCAAAATCCCTGACTTCTGTGTATATGTTCAGCAGGCCATCTTCTTCCTCCACATCCCTGGCCCCGGCTTCGATAGCTGCCATCGTCAGCATGTCAGCATCCACCTTTGAAAGGTCATAACTCAGCTGCCCCAGGTTATCGAACATCCAGGCAACGGAATTGCTCTCTCCCATCTTGCCGCCGCACTTGTCGAAAATATGGCGGATATCCCCTGCTGTCCTGTTGCGGTTATCCGTAAGGACATCAACGATGACAGCCGCTCCTCCGACTCCATAGCCTTCATAGACGAGTTCTTCATAGTTGCTGTTGTTTCCCTCACCGGAGGCTTTCTGAATAAGCTTCTTGATATTCTCCCCAGGCATGTTATTGACTCTTGCTTTGTTCAGTACCAGCTTGAGGCGGGAGTTCCCTTCAGGATCAGAGCCTCCAAGCTTGACTGCAACCATGATTTCCTTGCCGATTTTTGTGAATACCTTGGCTCTCTTATTGTCCGCCTTGGCTTTTTTGTGTTTGATTGTTGACCACTTGCTATGTCCTGACATGCTTCCTCCTGTTAAATATAAAAATCACGTTTCAGATCGGGTATCCTGGGGGGGCGGGTCTTATGCCTGCTATTCCTGTACAGGTTCAGGATTCTCTCCCGCAAAGGGCCATCCCCTTC
>CAYMDI010000039.1:0-11218 GCA_964389165.1 uncultured Eubacteriales bacterium
GGCTTCCGGACCATGGTGGTGATGACCATCTCCCTGGGAGGGATCGCCTCCTTTATCGGAGCGGGGGGCCTGGGGGTGGCCATCTGGCGGGGGATTTCTGTGAACCAGCTCTCCATGACAGCGGCCGGGAGCCTTCTCATCGCCCTTCTGGCTATTGCAGCGGACCTGATTCTGGAGCGCCTGGAGCGCCCCCTTCGGAAAAAATATGTAGGAGATGTGAAAAAATGACAAGAAAGCTTATTGCAGGAGGGATCCTCCTCCTCTCTCTCATCACAGCCGGCTGCCAGGGGAAGGAAGAGACCCTGATTCTGGCCAGCAAACCCATGACGGAACAGATCATCCTTTCTGAAATCCTGACCCTTCTCATTGAAGACAGGACAGACCTGAAAGTGGAACAGAAGCAGGGCATGGCCGGGGGCACTGCCACCATCCATCCCGGCCTGGTGGAAGGTTCTATCGACCTGGCCCCGGAGTATACGGGAACAGGCTGGCTCTTTGTCCTGAAAGAGACCCTGATCCGGGACAGGGACCAGCTTTATGAGGCGGTAAAGGAAGGCTATGAGAAGGAATACCAGATCCGCTGGACCGGCCGCTATGGCTTTAATAATACATACAGGCTGGCGGTGACCAAGGAAGCAGCAGAGAAGTACGGCCTTCAGACCATGTCGGATCTGGCAGCAGCCAGCCCCAGCCTGACCTTCGTCTCCAATGGGGATTTCTTCGAACGGGAAGACGGCTACAAGGGCCTGGTAAAGGAATATGGCCTGGCCTTCGGGAAAACAGAGGAAGTGGATATCGGGCTGCGCTATGAGGCTGTCCGCAGCGGCAAGGCGGATGTCATTGTGGTCTTTACCACAGATGGGCAGCTGGAGGAGGCAGGCCTGGTGATCCTGGAGGATGATAAGGACTACTTCCCCTACTATGATGCCGCCACCCTGGTCCGGGAGGCGGTCCTGGAGGAGCATCCGGAACTGGAGGATGTCCTGAATCTCCTGGCAGGAAAGATCCAGGATGAGGATATGGTGCATATGAATTATCTTGTGGAAATCCGCAAGGAAGACCCGGCCAAGGTGGCCCAGGACTTCCTGAAGGCTCAGGGGCTGCTCCAGTGACCATTCTCCGCCTGGAGCAGGTTTCTAAATCCTATGGGGCTGGCAAGCCTGTGCTCCTGGACCTGGATCTGGCTGTGGAGGAAGGGGAGTTCCTGACCATTCTGGGGGCTTCCGGCAGCGGGAAATCCACCCTGCTGCGGATCCTTAATGCCCTGATTCCCTTTGAGGCCGGCTGGGTGGAGGTGAAAGGAAAGCTCCTTTCCCAGTGGGATCCTGTGGCTCTGCGCCGGGAAATGGGCTATGTGATTCAGAATGTGGGGCTCTTCCCCCATCTTACAGTGGAGGGGAATATCGGGTATGTCCTGTCCCTGATGGGCTGGAAGAAAGAAGAGATTGCAGAGCGGGTCCGGGAACTCCTGGCCCTTACGGGCCTTTCAAGGCATCTTCTGGGCCGCTATCCCCGGGAGCTCTCCGGGGGGCAGAAGCAGCGGGTGGGGGTAGCCCGGGCCCTGGCGGCCAGGCCGGGGATCCTCCTGATGGACGAGCCCTTCGGGGCAGTAGATGAGCTGACCCGCCTCCAGCTCCAGAAGGAGCTCCAGGCTATCCACAGGGAGCTGGGGGTGACCATCCTTCTGGTGACCCACGATATCGGGGAGGCCCTGCGCCTGGGTAACCGGGTCCTCCTCCTCCAGGAGGGGCGGGTGGCTCAGCTTGGGACTCCGGAAGAGCTCCTCTTCCAGCCGGCATCTCAGTATGTCCGGGAATTCCTGGGGGGCCGGGGGCTTTTCTCCGCCCTCTCTCCCCCGGAGATGGAAATGGTCTACAGCCAGCTTCTGGAACAGGGGGGCTCTATGGAAGCCTTCCACCGCCTTCTGGCTTGTGAAAGGGTGCTGAAAGAAAAAGAAGGGGGATCCTGAGGGATCCTCCTTCTTTGTTACTGCTGTGGGGCTTCTTAGCTTTCCCCCCCGGGGATCATCAGCTCGAAGCGCTCCTTATCCACATGGCAGATGGGGCACTCTCCCGGAGGTGCTGTCCGGGCGCAGATATAGCCGCAGACTGTGCAGCGCCAGATGGGATAGGGGGAGATGAAGGCTCCTGGGGGAGCAGCCTTCCTGGGGATCTTCTTCATTTTCCGGCGGTCCGGAAGGGTGGTCAGGGGCCGCTCTCCCCGGAAGACCTCCGGGCTCACGTAGAGGCCGCAGAAGCAGGCTCCGTATTCCTCCATATCCTCATCCCTGTAGTCGCAGGGGCAGATGATATCCCGATCCTGCTCCCTGATCCCCTTAGAAAGGCGGCAGGGGCAGCTGGGGTAGCCATAGCGTTCCTCATTGGCCAAAAGCCCTCTGGCCAGATCCTCTACAAAGGGCTCATCAGGGTTCAGGAGGTAGCCTCCCTCTTTCCCTTCCTGGCGCAGCTTCCGGGCGTAGTCCTTTACAATAGCCTCATCCATCTCTACAGGCTCCGGATCTTGTCTGGGATATACCCAGAGATGCATTCAGTCCCATTGATGATGATCGTGGGATAGCCGATGCCCTCCCCAAAAGAGGCGATCTCCTCCTCTATGCGGTTCTGGTCTTCTTCCTCCTCCAGATCCACATAGACATAATCATAGCCGATGCCCAGCTCTTCCAGCAGGGCTCTGGTCTTCTTGCACCAGACACAGGTACTCAGGGCGTAGACCAGGATGTCTCCTTTATAGGTGCCGGAGATATGCTGACGGTTGTACATGGGATGCCTCCTTTTCTTTTTCTTCCCCCCATTATATCCTTTATTCCCACTGCTTTGCAAGGATTTCCTGCAGAGGCTTTCCGTAATCTGGGTCTTGTATATTATCCGCATACAGGATATATTAATAAGCAGAGATTACTTTTTCATAGGGGGGGTATTATGAAAAAGAAGCGCATGTCCATCCTATTCCTGTCCGGGGTCCTGCTCCTTTGGGGCTGCGGGCCTAAAGGCAATCTCCAGGGGGTGCAGGTGAAGCCGGATCCTCTTTGGAAGCCGGCCTCTTCTGAAATATCCAGGGGAGGCTTCCAGTATGCCAAGGATATGCCCGGAGGGCCTGTGCGGGTCACGGGAGCCCTGGCCCTTGTGGATTCCCGTGTCTATAAAGGGGACAGCCAGGATTTCCGGAAATACAGGGATGCGGCTCACGGGACCTTCCGGGAAGCCGTGATCGGGAAGCTGGGAGGCTACAGGGCCATGAAGGTCCGTTATGAAGGCGGCGGAGGGGAGGACTCCTACCTCTATCTCATCGATGTGGCAGGGGATATCGATGTGATTCTGACCATTGTGGGACAGACAGGGGATCTTGTCGCGGCTACGGCTGAATGGCAGGAGTACATCAAGGCAATGGAGCTGGCATATAAGTAGGGGAAGCCGGGAGAATCTCCCGGCTTCTGCCTTGTATACAGGACCGTGGTGGGCTATACTGAAAAAAAGAAGCAGGAAGGGGGAAGATGGATGAGACAGGTATTGATTGCAGAAATCCGCAGCAGGCTGGAGGGCCTTGGGGTTCCTGCAGGGACAGGGACCGATACAGATCTAGTAGTGACCCAGGAGTTCCTGGATGCAGGATGGAGCACAGGGAATAAGAAGATCTCTTATGAGGCCAGCATCTTTGTGAATGAGGAGGAGAAGACGGTCTTCATGTATGAGAAGACCACCGAGGTGGGAGGGGGCTTTTCCTTCGGGGGGAGCAGCAATTCCTTCACCCAGTCCGGAACCACCCTGATGCGCAAGGTGAAGGTGGTGCAGTATGGTCCGGAAGGGAAGGTTTATGAAGTGAACCTGGATCTGGGGGCCATTCCCAAGGCAGTGAAAGCGGCAGCCCAGGAGAAGGGCTATCGCTTCAAGACGGTGATCATGCAGAAGAAAGCCAAGTATCCTCCTGGCTTTGTCCCTCCTGCTGCGCCTCCGGAAGCTGAGGCGGCCCCCCCTGTTCAGGCGGCGGCACCGGAACAGCCTGCCGAACCTGTTCAGCCAAAGGCTCCGGAAGCAGCCCCGGCCGCAGCCCCGGCACCGCAACCCCAGGGAGCAGCTGGAACAGAAGTCCCGGCCGGGGAATATCCAGGGAAGAAGAAAGCCCCTGTGGCCCTCCTGGTCCTTGGAGGACTCACCATCCTCTGGAACCTCATCCTTAGTGTCTCCCTGCCAGGCTGGATCCTGACTTTGGGCGTTCTGGGAGGGGCCTGGTTCCTCACAGAGAAGAAAGGCCCAGCAGGAAAAGGGAAGAAAATCCTCATTCTTGGGGCTGCAGCCTTCCTGATCCTTCTCTTCTCCATCTTCAATTCCAATGTAGGGGGAGGGGGAAGCGGAAGCGAGAAAGAGAAAGCCGGGGAAGATGCTATCGCACAGGGCAAGACGCTCCAGAAATTCCAGCTTGAAGTCCCGGCCCCCTGGACCTATGAAGGCGGGGATGAGGGTATCAGCGCAATCTACAATAAGATTGAAGGGAGCCTGTATTCCAGCGCCTTCATCACCTTAAACAGCGGGGTGGATGATTCCCTCTATGATGAGGACGAGACCCTGTACCAGGCTTATCTGGGAGACCTGGGGGTAGGAGAGGATTCCCTGGAAGTGAAGGCCAAAGAGGCCGTGGGCTATGAGGCCCTGGAAATCCGGGCCCGGGATGCCGCCACTAATGTGGACTACTATATCCTCTTCCTCAATGCCCCGGGAGACACGGATCTCTTCTTCTTCCTGGGCAGCGCCGGGGATCTGAGCCAGGAGGATATCTCAGAATGGCTGAGCTACCTGGATGGCCTGAAGCTCATTTACGAATAAGAAGCATCAATGCTCCGGAAAGAGAAGGCTTGCCTTCTCTTTCTTTTTGCCCTTGACAGTTGAGCATTTGCTCATATATACTGGGAATATAGTTGAATGAACGCTCAATTGTAAGGATGGAGGGGCTATGGAAATCCAAGTATGCCGCTGTAATGTGATTCATGAAGATGCTGTGGAGCGGGTCCGCCGAGAGATGCCGGAAGCAGGGGTCCTGGAGGAGCTGGCCTCCTTCTTCCGGGTTCTGGGAGACCCCACCCGGGTACGGATCATCCAGGCCCTGGAGGGAGGAGAGCTCTGCGTCTGCGACCTGGCTGCTTCCCTGGGGATGAGCAAGTCCGCCATCAGCCATCAGCTCCGGACCCTGCGGGAAGCCCGCCTGGTCCGGAACAGAAGAGAAGGGAAGGTGGTCTTCTACGCTCTGGATGACGGGCATATCCAGCAGGTCTTCCGCCAGGGTCTGGAGCATGTAGGGGAGGAAGGCAGATGAGAAAGACATTACCCTTAAAGGGATTGGGCTGAAATGCCTGCGCTTCCAGGATGGAAGCGAAAATCAGCAGGCTGGCAGGGGTGGAGAAGGCCCAGGTGAATTTCCTGGCTTCCCTTCTCATTCTGGAAGCCCCGGAAGAAGAAATGGAGCATCTGGAGGAGGAGGCGGAGAAGATCATCCGCCGCATCGAGCCAGGGGCTGGAATAAGGAGATAAGAATGGATAGAAAAGTATTGCAGATTGTGATCGGAGGGCTTCTGGCTCTGCCGCCCCTCCTCCTCCAGGGCTGGGAAGGAACGGCCCTGCTCCTCCTCTCCTACGGAATCCTGGGCTATGATGTGATCCGGAAGGCCGTCCTGGAGCTGCGCTACGGGCAGGTCTTCAATGAGAGCTTCCTCATGAGCCTGGCTACATTGGGGGCCCTGGCCATCGGGGAGATTCATGAGGCCATTGCCGTGATGTTCTTCTATCAGGTGGGGGAATATTTCCAGGATCAGGCTGTAGACAAAAGCAGGAAATCCATTGCCGCCCTTATGGACCTGCGCCCGGATCAGGCCACAGTCCTCCGGGAGGGCCAGCGCCTTACCGTAACCCCGGAAGAGGTGGAAACAGGGGAGCTGATCCTGGTAGCACCAGGAGAGCGGATCCCCCTGGATGGGATCGTCCGCTCCGGACAGTCCTTTGGGAATACCGCAGCCCTTACAGGAGAGAGCCTGCCCCGGGAGTTATATCCCGGAGTGGAGGTCCTCAGCGGCACTATCAATCAGGGCGGCCTCCTGGAAATCCAGGTCAAGTCCCCTTATGAGGAATCCACCATCAGCCGCATCCTCCGTCTGGTAGAAGATTCCGGAAGCCGGAAGGCGGCCCAGGAGCAGTTCATCACCCGCTTTGCCCGCTACTATACCCCTACGGTGGTAGTCCTGGCCGGCCTTCTCTTCCTCCTTCCAGGTTTTCTTACAGGGGACTTCCGCCTCTGGGGCTATCGGGCCCTGGCCTTTCTGGTGGTTTCCTGTCCCTGCGCCCTGGTAGTCTCCGTACCCCTGTCCTTCTATGCAGGGATGGGGGGAGCCTCCAGACGGGGGCTTCTGGTGAAGGGAGGGACCTATCTGGATGCCCTGTCCAAAGTCCGGACTGTGGTCTTTGACAAGACAGGCACCCTCACCCAAGGGGAATTCCAGGTCCAGAGCCTCTATCCTGCTCCAGGCTGGGAGGAAGGGCAGCTCCTGGAACTGGCAGCCTATGGGGAAGCCTCTTCCAGCCATCCCATTGCCCGTTCCGTCCTCCGGGCTTACGGCAGAACCCCGGATCACAGCCTGCTGGGGCATACGGAAGAGATTCCGGGGAAGGGGATCCGCACCCTGTATCAGGGGGAAACCCTCCTGGCCGGGAAGGCCTCCTTCCTGATCGAGGAAGGGGTCCAGGGCCTCTCCGGTGAGGATGGAGCCCTCCTTCATCTCTCCCTGGGGGGACGTTATGCCGGGGCTCTGAAGATCGCAGATGCCCTGAAGGAGGATGCCAGGGCTGAAATCCAGTCTCTGCGCTCCCTGGGGATCCGGCGCCTGGTGATGCTTTCCGGTGATGAAGGAAAGGTCGCCAGGGAAATTGCCGATGGGGCAGGAATTGATGAGGCCTATGGGGACCTCCTGCCCCAGGATAAGGTGGAGATCCTGGAGAGAATCATGGCGGAGGAGGACGCGCCTGTGGCCTTTGTGGGAGATGGGATTAATGACGCGCCTGTACTGGCTCGGGCGGATGTGGGGGTAGCCATGGGGGGCATCGGCAGCGATGCGGCCCTGGAAGCAGCGGATCTGGTGATGATGGGAGAGGCCCTGGGACCCCTCTCCAAGGGGATCCTCCTCTCCCGGAAGACCATGGGTATCGCTTATGCCAATATCATCATGGCCATCGGCATCAAGGTCCTTGTGCTGATCCTCAGCGCCATGGGTCTTGTGGGCCTCTGGTGGGCTGTCTTTGCGGATGTGGGGGTCACCCTCCTGGCTGTGGCCAATGCCCTCCGGGCCCTGGGACGCCTGCCCGGGGAAGGGAAGAGGAGAGGATTGCAATAAGGCAGAGTGGAGGATATAATGGGGGAAGAAAGGGGGGATTGTAATGATTCTCTTCCAAAAGGAAAAAGAACTGATCTGGAAGATCACCAATGCGGTGCTGCTGATCTGGTTTGTGGGGGCGCTGGTCTTTACGGCTGGTAGCATCATCAATCTGGTGCTGAAGGAGCCTGTTCCCACATTTGAGGAATATAAGGTGACAGACGGGATCTGGATGAAAGAGGAGGCTTCCGCGGGTGAGCTTTCCGATGCGGAGCTTGAAACCCGCCTCAAGGCCCAGTATAATCAGATGTACGGTAATAAGGACTACTATAACCTGCGGTCTATGTATGTTTCCATCGCCAATGTGATCATCGTAGGGGGAGCCCTTGCTGTAATCAACAGAGGAGATACTAAGAAGCAGGCCTGACAGGGAATGGAAATCAAAACCGGCGCAGTGGCGCCGGTTTTTTTATTGCTTCATATCCATTCTAGGTAAGCCCGTAGACCTGCTCCGCTTCCAGGACGAAGAGGACCCCGTTCCCCGGCTCTTCCAGCTTCATATCCTTGTTCAGCTGGGTGATGATGGCATCCTTGATGGTTGAGGAGGTGATGAAAAGGACGATTTCCTTTTCCGGCTCGATATCCATGGAAAAGAGCTTGCAGGTCTCATGGATGCCGGAGCCTCTGGCGTTGATGAGGGTGCCCCCTACGGCACCGGCTTTCAGGGCGGATTCGATGACATCCTCCCCTTTTCCCCGCTGGACCACCACATAAATCACATTATACATTCCCTTCGCATCCTTTCCTTCTTCCCGTTTTCCAGGCTCCTGTCTGGAGGAACCGATAAAGCGCTTCACATTCACCACGGCCGCCACCCCGGAATATTTCTTTTGAAGGTGGAATTCCTGGCCGATCTGAGGCAGGAGCTCGTCGGCAATGGCCTTGGAGGTTACCATCAGCACCACTTCCCGGCGGATGACATTAAGATCCAAAGCAGCCAGGAGGCGGTTTTTGAGGATCCCATGACCATGGGTAATGGTCCCCCCCCGGACGCCTTTGGTCTGGGCCAGGCGGCAGACTCTGCAGCCTTCTCCATCATTGACCACCACAAAGAGCAGGGAAAAATCTATTGATTTGCTGTATTCTTCCATTGAAGCAATCCTTCCTTTTTGACTTTGATCTTGAAGATGAGGCCCAGGATCTGCAAGGCGATAAGGGGAGTCATGGCAACCATGGTGATGAGGCCGAAGCCATTCATCAGCACATCCCCGTTCCCTGCAGCCCCGGCAGCCCCTTGGGTGAAGGCCAGAATGAAGGTGGCATTCATGGGGCCGGAGGCCACCCCCCCGGCATCAAAGGCAATCCCCACGAATATTTTCGGGACGAATATGGTCAGAGCCAGGGCGATGAGGTAGCCTGGGAGGAGGATCCGCCAGATATCCAGTCCTGGAATCACAATGCGCAGCATGGCCAGGGCGACGGCAAGCCCAACGCCAAGGGAGAGGGTCATAAGGATGAAGCGCCGGGGCACATATCCGCTTGTGATATCGTCAATCTCATCAGTCAGGACATAAACCGCAGGTTCTGCCAGGATGGTCACCAGGCCCAGGAGGAAGCCCACCAGGACCAGAAGCCAGGGCAGCCCCAGGGAGGCTACCTGCTCTCCCACTACCCGGCCTACATCCATAAAGCCATAGTTCACCCCGAAGAGGAAGAGGACCAGGCCGATGTAGGTGTACCCCAGACCGAAGAGATGACGGCGGTAGAGGTTCACAGAAGGATCCGGGAGGAAGACCAGGAAGATGAGAAGGATAGGCAGAAGGGCCAGGAAGATCTCCAGGGCAACCTTCCCGAAGAGCTCTCCCGCACCATGTACCACTCCCGTCCCGGCCATATCAGGAACATTGGAGAGGAGGCTGTCTCCGGAAAGGATCCCCAGAAGGAGGACGCCTATGATCGCTCCGGCAGAGACAATGGCCACCATCCCCAGACTGTCTTTTTCCGAAGCCAGGCTGTTTTTCTTCAGGCTGGAAATCCCGATGGAGATAGCCATGATGAAGGGGACTGTCATGGCTCCTGTGGTGGCTCCGGAGGAGTCGAAGGCAATGGCCAGGAACTCCGGGGGAACCAGGACGGAGAGGAGGAAAATCACCCCGTAAAGGCCCATGAGGAGGAGATAGAGGGGGATCCCCCGGAGGATCCGGAAGATCCCCAGGGCCAGCATCAGGGCGATGCCCATGGAGACCGCGATAACCAGGGTCCACTTCTCCAGAATCCCTCCGGTGACCAGGGAGACCTGGTCCGCCAGGATATGGAGATCCGGCTCGGCGACAGAGATGATGAAGCCCAGGACAGCCCCGGCCCCCAGGGTCAGGGGCAGGCGGCCGCTCCGGGTCAGGCGGGTGCCAAGCTCATTCCCGATGGGGGTAATGCCGTTCTCCACCCCGAAGAGGAAGATGGAAAGGCCCAGAAAGATCATCAGCGCTCCCAGGAGGAAGCGGGGCAGAAGGCCCTCTGCGAGGTCGATGAGGCAAAGATCCAGAAGGAGTACCATGGCTACGATGGGCAGGATGGCCATAAAGACCTCTTTGAATTTGCGGTAGAGGATATTCACGCAGGACCTCCTTTCCAGTTATCTGGACTGCACCTTCCGGACTTCCTGTCCCGGCGCCGCCTGAGGAAGCGGGCATGGGCCTGGCAGGCGGCTTCCTCTTCTCCCGGGGTGAGGTTTCTGAAGCGCAGGATGTGGATGCTGACAGCTGTGCCGATGCCCCCTAAGAGGAGCTTCAGATAGAGGGGATCCACCAGGAGGATGGACAGGCCCAGGGTGAGCCACAGAAGGAACAGAGCCAGGATCTTGTCCTGCTTCCGGACGCTCCTGTATTTCATGTAGATATATAGGTTCCTCCCCGCCAGGGGGCTTGAAAGGAGGAAGAAGTACAGGTTTTTGCTGCTCCGGAGGAAGAAAAAGGCCGCCAGGAGCATGAAGGGGGTGGTGGGCAGGACTGGAAGGAAGATCCCCAAAGCCCCCAGGCTCATAAAAGCCAGGCCCAGGATCAGATTGAGGATGCGGATATGCTTCTTGTTCAAGGGCCCTCCTTTCATGAAAAAAGGGAGATGTCTCCATCTCCCTCCAGTCTCCTTACAGCCGGATTTTCCGGATGTCTTCCTTGAGGCGGTTCAGGTCTGTGAGGAAGGCCTCGATATCGTGCTCATGCTCCAGTTCGTCGTTGAGGATGGTGATGGCCATCTGGTAGGTGGAGAAGTCCTTCCCGTTTGTGTACTCGGCAATCTCCTCATACCGGGCAATGGCGCAGCGCTCTCCTTCCAGGTTCTGGTTCAGGATTACCTCGATATAGGGGTCTGTAGGCTCCGCATAGGGGCAGCGGGCCAGGGAAGCCCACTGGTTGGGATTCAGCACAGGGGTGCCTCCCAGCTGGATGATCCGGTCCGCTACCAGGACGGCATGGCCCAGCTCTTCTGTGGCATGGAGGAGGAGTTCTGCCTCCACCTCAGCCCGCATGGGGCCTTCCAGCATTCTGGCCCCGATCCAGTATTGGTAATAGGCCAGCCATTCCTCAGCCAGGGCCTCATTAAGCATCCCAATCAGCTTGTCCACATCGATTTTTGCGATTTTTACTGCTTGCTCTCCCATGATGAACCTCCTTTATTGTCATATACCATATATTCTATGGAAGGAAACAGGGTTTGTCAATGAGTCCCGGGGCTTCCTGTGATATAATGGGGAACAAGTGCAGAAGGCACCCTGGGAGGAAAGGAAGGGAATATATGATGATCCGGCCCTATGTCCGCAAGGTCCAGTATTATGAGACGGATGCCATGGGCATC
>CAYMDI010000040.1:0-10874 GCA_964389165.1 uncultured Eubacteriales bacterium
ACAGGCAAATGGTATTACAGAGTCAGGTTGTATGACGAACATGGAATTTTTCTGAAGCAAACTAAGAAGAGAGGTTACGATACCAAGAAGGAGGCTCTTGAGGCTGAAAGGAATATTCTATCTGTTCCTGCAAAGGAAGACCCTAGTGATAGATTATTCGCAGAGGTTATCACCCATTATCTCGATCATTACACAACGAGGAATAAGAGGCGGAGTTCATATTGCACTGCCAATATTGCAAAGCTGCACATCATCCCATTTTTTGCTAATAAAAAAGCCAATGAAATAACGCCCAAAAGCATCCTAGATTGGCAAAACAATCTGAAGAAGCTGGGCTATTCAACGAACTATATTCAGAAAATTCACACAAATCTATCTAGTATTTTCATTCATGGAATAAAGTATTTTGATATCACAAAAAACCCTTGCCAGGTAGTTGGGAACGTAAAACACAAAGAGAAAAAAGAGATGCTCTTTTGGACTATTCAAGAATTTAAGCAGTTTTTAAAAGTCGTAGATAACCAACAGGACTATGTTCTGTTCAACGCACTATTTTGGACCGGTATGCGAAAAGGAGAATTATTGGCTCTTAAGTGGATTGATATCGATCTACATTCCGGGGTTATACATGTTAACAAAACCTTGTCCAATGATGGTAGGAATGGATGGGAACTCACATCCCCCAAGACCAGAACCTCGAAAAGGGATATCTTAATGATTTCAGAACTGAAAAAGTTATTTCTTGGTCTCTACCAAAGGAATCAACATACAGTGGCATTTAACAAAAACTACTTTGTGTTTGGTTCGGATAAGCCGATGAGTTTTACCACATTGGATAGGATCTATTCAAAGTATTCGAAGATCTCCTCGGTCAAAAGAATTCGGATTCACGACTTCAGGCACAGCTTTGCTTCAGCCCTGATTGAACTTGGAGTTGACATCATGCTCTTGGCCCAGATGCTCGGTCACTCAAGTAAGGAACAGATCTTTGAAACCTATGGACACCTTTATCCTAACAAACAGCAGGAGGCAATCGATAAATTAGAAAAGTGTGCCCAAACTGTGCCCACTCCAAAATTAAGCATCAAAAAAGCCCGTCAAACGGGCCTTTCTGGAAAAATGGTGGAGATGAGGGGAGTCGAACCCCTGTCCGAAAAAACATCCATCCAGGCCTCTACCAGCATAGACTGTGTACAAAACTAAACGACAGACAAGCCCACAGACAGGCTGCCTGCCATCGAGCCTCTAAATCAGACCGTCACAACCGAGACAATCGTGAAGGACGTCCCTGCTAATGTGACACCCGGTCCGGAACCCGCAGAGAAAGAACCGGCGGATGAGCGGCATTAAGCCGCTAAAGCTACTTGTTTGTTAGCGTTTAAATTTTGTCGCCCCGTTCACAGGCGGAACAACCCTGGCTGGCCACCCCGATTTCCACTTCCCCGTCGAAACCAGTACATCCCCAAATTGATACAACCTTATTATACCATAAAATATTCCTATGTAAATCAGAAATAGCGGCGGACTCTGAAAACAGCAAGAACCCCCCCGATAAGAAAGATGCTGGAGAGCCCGTACGCCCCAAGGATCCAGGCCTTCTCCTGCCAGGGCAAAGGAATATTCATCCCATAGACCCCCGCCAGGAGAGTAGGAATCGCCAGACATACAGTCAGGATAGTCAGAGTCCGCATCACCCTGTTCAGGCGGTAATTATTAATACTGTCAATGGCATGGGAGACATTATCCCCCAGCTGCACCAGGCCCCCGGCCATCCCCCTGGCCTGGACCAGAGAGACCCGCAGCCCCTCCTTCCGGTTCCTTTCATCCATGCCAGGGGAAATGGGAAGCTCTTCCAGAAGCAGCCCAAGCCCCTCGATATTAGGAACCAGCTTCTGAAGCACTGCATCATAGCGCATCAGGGACACAATATGCCCCTCGATCCCTGTCCGGTCCAGAACATGCTCCTCAATCCCCTCATAAATCTCCTGAAGATCCTCCAGGACATCCAGATACACCCGAAGGACCCCTTCGTAAATCCGTAGCCGTCCCCTGTTCCCCTCTTCCGCCAGAAGGCGGGAGGACATCCCGGCTAAAAGCTCCTGGAGCTCCTCCTGATAGACCAGCCAGATAGCCGCCTCCCCATCCGCCTCCAGAAGGATGAGCTTCCGGAAGAGGAACTCCCCATCCAGCAGGACAGGAAGGGAAAGGAGAGTCAGGGAGCCACCTGCCAGATCGGCGAAAAGCGACACCTCATGAGGATCCGTGAGATACCTCAGCAGATCCCCATTGCTGATAAAGGGAATCAGCTCTTCCCTCTTTTCTCCCAGCTCCCTGTTAGAACAGATGACCATCAGGCACCTCCCGTGCAGTTCTTCCCCTTCACTATACCACAGGGCGCACAAAAAGAAATCCCCCCAGGCACCCGGGGCTGCGGGCCCCGGGGCACTCCAGAGGAATGACAAGAAAAGAAGGATTCGTTAACATGTCGTTAACACCCTCAATATATCATATAAGCGACCATATGTAAACCTTATTTACTAATTTCCTGTGAAAAAGGCGGCTTTCAGCCGCCTTCCTTCTGCTTATTTCCGGTCCCTGCTGCCGTTGGCATCCTTCATCAGCTTATAGCTGATGGAATCCGTCAGTGCGATCCAGCTGGCCTCAATGATATCCGTAGAAACCCCGATGGTCGTCCAGGAGGACTCCTGGTCCGCCGACTCGATCAGCACCCGGACCTTGGCTTCCGTGGCATCCTTACCATCCAGAACCCGGACCTTATAGTCCACCAGATGCATCTCGCTGAGGGTAGGATAGAACCGCTTCAGGGACTGGCGGATGGCATGATCCAACGCCGCCACAGGACCATTCCCCTCAGCTGCCGTGTGGTATGCCTCATCCCCCACGGAAACCTTAATAGACGCCTCGGAATACACAGGCTGCCCGCCCCGCTTGGTGGTGATCACCGTAAAGCTCCCCAGGTCGAAGCCAGAATCGAAAGCCCCCGTCTCCTTCTTGAGAAGGAGCTCGAAGGAAGCCTCCGCCCCCTCGAACTGATACCCCTGGTACTCCAGCTCCTTGATTTTGGCAATGAAGCGCTGCTGGGCCCCCTTGTCCTCCGGGAAGGCCAGACCAAGCTCCTTCACCTTATATTGAAGATTGCTGGCCCCGGAAAGCTCCGAGACAAGGACCCGGCGCACATTCCCCACCGCTTCCGGCTGAATGTGCTCATAGGTCATGGGATTCTTCAGCACCGCATTCACATGGATCCCCGCCTTATGGGCGAAGGCACTGTGCCCCACGAAAGCCTGGTTGTTGGCCAGGGCCAGGTTGGCAGTTTCCGCCACAAACCGGGCTGTCTCCGTGAGATTCTTAATCCCCCCGGAAGCCAGGCAGGAATACCCCATCTTCAGTTCCAGGTTGGCGATGATGGACACGATATTGGCATTGCCACAGCGTTCCCCCAGGCCATTCATGGTGCCCTGGACATGATCCGCCCCGCTATCCACAGCCATAATGGAATTGGCCACAGCCAGATCTCCGTCATTATGACAGTGAATCCCTACAGAAGGGGCCCCGGTGGCTTCTTTCACCACCCGGACAGCCTCTGCCACTTCATGAGGCAGGGCTCCCCCATTTGTATCACAGAGGACCAGGGACTCCGCCCCGGCTCCAAGGGCCGCCTTCAGGGTCTCCAGGGCATACTCCGGATTATTCTTATAGCCATCAAAGAAATGCTCCGCATCATAAAAGACCCGGATCCCCTTGGACCGCAGGAAAAGGATGCTGCTGCGGATCATCTCCAGATTCTCCTCCAGAGAGACCTTCAGGGCTTCCTTTACATGGAAGTCCCAGGACTTGCCGAAGATTGTCACATAGCCCATCCCCGATTCCACAAAAGCCCGGAGATTGGCATCTTCCGAGGCCTCAATCCCCGCCCGTCTGGTGCTGCCGAAAGCCACCACCTTAGCATGGGAGAGGGAGAGGGACTGGGCCTCCCGGAAGAAATCCATATCCTTGGGATTGGATCCGGGCCAGCCGCCTTCAATATAGTCTACCCCCAGGGCATCCAGCTTCCGGGCGATATTCAGCTTATCCTGTACGGACAGGCTGATCCCTTCTCCCTGGGTGCCATCCCGAAGGGTGGTATCATAGATTACAACCTTGCGCATGCTTTCCTCCTAGAGGGCCTCTTTTACCAGGTCCCCCATCTTCTCCGTGGTCACCAGGACCTTCCCTTCCTCCATGATATCCGGAGTCCGGTAGCCTGCTGCCAGAACCTTCTTCACTGCTTCCTCAATCCGGGCTGCCGCTTCGTGCTCCTGGAAGGAGAACTTCAGCATCAGCGCCCCGGACAGAATGGTAGCCAGGGGATTGGCCTTGCCCATCCCGGCAATATCCGGTGCAGAGCCATGGGAAGGCTCATAAAGGGCCACTTCCCCACCGATGCTGGCAGAGCCCAGCATGCCGATGGAGCCTGTCATCACAGAAGCCTGATCTGTCAGGATATCCCCGAACATATTCTCCGTCACCATCACGTCAAAGGAAGTGGGCCGGAGGATCAGCTGCATGGCTGCATTGTCCACATAAAGGTGATCCAGCTCCACATCAGAAAACTCCGCCTGATGCAAGGCCACCACAGTCTCCCGCCAGAGACGGGAGGTTTCCAGGACATTGGCCTTGTCCACGCTGGTCACCTTATTCCTTCTGGTCCGGGCGATTTCAAAAGCCAGGCGGCAGATCCGCTCTATCTCTTCCACATAATATTTGTTCTCATCCACCGCAAAAGCCCCACGCTCATCCTCACCCCGGTATTTGGCCCCGAAGTAGATGCCCCCGGTAAGCTCTCGGATGGTCATGAGGTCCGTGCCGCTGACAACCTCCTTCTTCAGGGTGGAGGCGTCCGCCAGCTCTTCATAAACCACGGCAGGGCGGATGTTGGCATAAAGTCCCAGGGCCTTCCGCAGAGGCAGGAGGGCGCCGGCTTCAGGGCGCTTCTCCACAGGCAGGCTGTCCCACTTGGGACCCCCTACCGCACCCAGAAGGATGGCATCGCTGCGCCGGCAGAGCGCCAGGGTCTCTTTGGGGAGAGGCTCTCCCACTGCATCAATGGCCGCCCCTCCAACCAGGGCTTCCTCATACTGGAAGCCAAAGCCGAAAAGCTCCCCGGCCCTGTCCAGGACCTTCATGGCCTCCGGCACGATCTCCGGGCCGATGCCGTCCCCGGGCAGTACTGCAACCTTATATACCTTGCTCATCTCACATATCCTCCCTGTTTCTTCTCTGTTACCACTTCTCAACCCCGATCATCTCATCCAGGCCCTTCTTGGCCGGAACGATGGGGTACACGATATCTTCATTGCTGATCATGCATTCGATAAGGCTGGGCCTTGGATGGCTCAGGGCCTCTCTGAGGACAGCGTCAATTTCCTCTTCCTTGCTGATCCGGTAGGTTTCCATATTGGGATAGGCCTCCGCCAGGGCTTTGAAGTCCGGATTTCCTGTGAAATTGATGGCGCTGTAGCGCTCATTGCACTGGAACTGCTGGAGCTGCTTCACCAGATTGAGGCTGCTGTTGTTCATGAGGAGGATCTTTACAGGCAGATTATGCTCCCCGATGGTAGCCATTTCCGCCATGTTCATCTGGAAGCTGCCATCCCCGGTGATGCAGACAACATTCCGCTCTCCGCAGGAAGCCAGGGCCACCCCTTCTGCTGCCGGGAGTCCGAAGCCCATAGTGCCAAGGCCCCCGGAGGTGAAGAAGGTATTCGGTTCCGGCACCTTGAAGTACTGGCAGGCGAACATCTGATGCTGCCCTACATCCGTGGTGACATAAATCTTGCCCCGGAAAAGGTCTCCCAGACGGCTGATAATGGTCTGGGGATTCAGGCGGGTCTTTTTGAAGACCTGGCGGCGGCTGGCTTTCAGCTCAGTAATCTTCTCCTGCCAGGGGCTTCTGTCCGGCATTTCCAGCCCTGGAAGGATGGCTTCCAGAACCTTTTTTGCATCTCCCACGATGGGGAGGTCCACAGGAACATTCTTCCCGATTTCTGCCGGGTCTATATCGATGTGGATGATCTTGGCTTCCTTGGCAAACTTGTGGAGCGCTCCTGTAGCCCGGTCCCCGAAGCGGGTCCCGATGGCGATCAGGAGATCGCAGTGATGGACAGCATAGTTGGCATAGGGCATCCCGTGCATCCCGATCATCCCCAGGGAGAGGGGCTTGGTCTCATCATAAGCCCCGATTCCCATGAGGGTCCAGGCCACAGGCATTCCGAAACGCTCTGCCAGGGCTTCTACTTCCCCGGAAGCTCCGGAAAAGATCACCCCGCCTCCGGCCAGGACCAGTGGCCGCTCGCTCTGGTTGATCATCTTAATGGCCTTCTTGATCTGGGCAGGATTCCCCTCATAGGTCGGCTTATACCCTTCGATCACCACTTCCTCCTGGCGGGGCTCGAAGTCCACAGTGGCTTCGAAGACATTCCGGGGAATATCGATGAGGACAGGACCCTTCCGTCCTGTATTGGCAATATGCCAGGCCTCATAGATTGTATCGATAAGCTGTCTGGGATCCTTCACCAGGAAGTTATGCTTCACCACTGGCAGGGTGATTCCCGTGATATCTGCCTCCTGGAAGGCATCCCGGCCGATAAAGCTGGTGTCCACCTGGCCTGTGATGGCCAGGAGGGGGATGGAATCCATATGGGCATTGGTAATCCCTGTAACCAGGTTGGTGGCCCCAGGACCGCTTGTGCCGATGCAGACCCCAGGCTGTCCCGTAAACTTCCCGTAGGCTGCTGCCGCATGGGCTCCGGACTGTTCGTTCCGCACCAGGATGTGCTGGATCCTGTCATTGCGCAAAATGGCATCGTATAGAGGCAGGACAGCCCCTCCGGGATATCCGAAGATATGCCGCACCTTATATCCTTCTAAAATCTTCAGAAGAGCGTCTGCTCCTGTCATCTTCATCAGCTCTTCCTCCTTTCTTCTTCCTTAGGCCCGCGGATCAGGCCGATTTTCCCAGTCCGCACCACTTCTTTAATGCCATAGGGCGCCAGGGCCCCGATGATGGCATCAACCTTGGCAATATCCCCTGTGGACTCTACAATCATGGTGTTTTTCCCAAGGTCTACCACCCGTCCCCGGAAGATATTCAGAAGATCCATGATCTCCCCCCTGTTTTTCGCTGTGCTGTTCACCTGAATGAACACCAGTTCCCTCTCCACATGAGGGACTTCGGTAATATCCGTAACCTTGATCACATCGATAAGCTTGTGGAGCTGCTTGGCAACCTGCTCCACCACATCCTGGCCGCCGTCAACCACAATGGTCATTCTGGAATAGCGGCGATCCTCTGTGCGCCCTACGGTAAGGCTGTCAATATTATATCCCCGGCGGGCGAAGAGGCCTGCAATCCGGGAAAGGACACCGGGCCTGTTTTCCACTAAAACCGATAGCGTCTTCATACTGTATCCTTCTTTCTCTTTATTCGAATATCATGGAGTCATTAGGCTTCCCGGCGGGAACCATGGGGAAGACATTCTCCTCGTCATCCGTCACCACTTCGATAAACTGAGGGCCGGGGGCCTGGAAGGCCTTCTCCATCTCGGCATACAGGTCCTCCCTCTTCTCGATGCGCCGGGCCATGATGCCATAGGATTCCGCCAGCATCACAAAGTTGGGCTGATCATCCTCCCGGAAGAGGGTGTGGGAGTAGCGCTCTTCAAAGAACAGCTTCTGCCACTGCCGGACCATTCCAAGACTCTTGTTGTTCACAAGGACGATCTTCACAGGCAGGTTATTGGCCCGGATGGTCATCATTTCCTGGGAGTTCATCTGCAGGCCCCCATCTCCGACCACAGCCACCACCAGCTCTTCCGGCTGGGCTGTCTGGATCCCCATGGCGGCAGGGAGGCCGAAGCCCATGGTCCCTAAGCCCCCTGAGGTGATGAAATGCCTGGCACTGGGCACCTGGATATATTGGGCCGCCCACATCTGATGCTGCCCCACATCCGTAGCCACATAAGCCTTGCCCTGGCTGGCGGCGTTAATGGCCTCCATGACTTCCTGGGGCTTGATATTTCCAACCCGGGCATAGGTCAGGGGATGCTTCTCCTGCCAGCCGGCAATCTGCTGGATCCAGTGATCCTGATGGCTGTATTCCTCGTCCCGGATGATCTTCAGCAGCTTGAAGAGGCCCACTGCGCTGTCATCATGCAGGCTGATTGTATTCCGGACGTTCTTGTTGAATTCCTTGCGGTCAATATCCAGATGGATGATCCGGGCCCCTGTGGCGAAGTTGGCTTCATCCCCGGTCTCCCTGTCGTCAAAGCGCACCCCTACGGCCAGCATCACATCACACTCTGCTACCGCATAGTTCGCTGCTCCTGTGCCATGCATGCCGATCATCCCGATATTCAGGGGATGCTCATCCCCCAGGACCCCTTTCCCCATGAGGCTATAGGTCACCGGGGCTTTCAGGCGCTCTGCCACTTCCCGGACTTCATCCCCGGCATCCTTGGCGCCGCCCCCGACGAAGATCAGGGGCTTCCGGGCTTCCTTCAGAAGCTCGGCAACCTGGCGGTACTTCCCTTCTCCCTCTCCCCAGCGTTCCTTCTTATAGGAGACTTCATTGGGGTAGTCGAAATAGGCCTTGTCCACAGTGACATCCTTGGGGACATCGATGAGGACCGGACCCTTGCGGCCTGTGGAAGCCAGGCGGAAGGCCTTGCGGATCTCATAGGCCAGATCCTCCACATCATTCACCTGGACAGCATACTTGGTAATGGGCTGGACGATTTCCACCATAGCCGCCTCCTGGAAGGACTGCTTGCCAAGGTAGCGCCGGGCCACCTGCCCTGTAATGAAGACGATAGGCACGGAATCCATATGGGCGTTGGCGATGGCGGTGACCAGATTGGTTGCCCCGGGGCCGCTTGTGGCAATAGCCACTGCCGTTCGCCCGGAAGCCCTGGCATAGCCGTCTGCCGCATGGCCTGCTCCTTGCTCGTGGCGGGTCAGGATATGGCGCAGCTTATCACTCTTATAGATGGCATCATAGAGGGGCAGGACAGCCCCACCGGGATAGCCGAAGACCAGATCTACATTCTCCTCCTCCAAAGCCCGGAGGATGATCTCACTGCCGCTTAACAGCTCTAATTCCTTTTCTTTCATGCTTCTATTCCCCTCTGAAAACTGCGCCTGTATTGGCGGAAGTCACCATGGAAGCATACCGCTTCAGGTAGCCAGCCTTCAGGTTCCTGTCTGGAACCACAACATCCTTCTTCCGGGCTTCCAGCTCATCCTCCGGTACCAGGAGGTCCAGCCTGTGTTCCGGAATATTAATGGAGATCAGATCCCCTTCCCGGACCAGGCTGATGGGCCCGCCTTCTGCCGCTTCCGGAGAGACATGGCCGATAGCCGCCCCCCGGGTCGCCCCGGAGAACCGTCCATCTGTAATGAGGGCAACGGAATCCCCCAGGCCCATGCCCATGATGGCTGCTGTGGGGGAGAGCATCTCCCGCATGCCAGGGCCTCCTTTGGGCCCTTCGTAGCGGATTACCACCACGTCCCCAGGGTTGATTCCCCGGCTGTAGATCACCTTGATGGCCTCCTCTTCAGAGCTGAAGACCCGGGCCGGTCCTGTATGGACCATCATCCCAGGATCTACGGCGCCTTTTTTCACTACAGAGCCATCTGGAGCCAGACTGCCCCAGAGGACCGAAAGGCCTCCATCCTGGCTGAAGGCGGATTCCCTGTTGCGGATCACTTCAGGATCCCGGATCACGGCTGCATCACAGATCTGGCCCATGGTCAGCCCGCTGACATTAAGGCAGTCCCTGCGGATCAGGCCCATGGCATCCAGGGACTTCATAACCGCGCTGATCCCTCCAGCCTCATAAAGATCCTCGATGAAGACCCTGCTGGCAGGAGCCAGTTTGCAGATCTGAGGGGTGATTTTTGCTACTTCATTGAGCTCTTCCAGCCCGATATCGTGGCCGGCCGCATGAGCGATGGCAGGGAGGTGGAGGGCTGTATTGGTGGAGCAGCCCAGGGCCATATCCGCTACCATGCAGTTGTAGATGCTATCCTCTGTCATGATGTCCTTGGGGCGGATATCCTTTTCCACAAGTTCCATGATCTTCATCCCCGCAGCCTTGGCCAGGCGGATCCGCTCGCTGTACACAGCAGGCACCGTGCCATTCCCAGGCAGGCCCATGCCCACCACTTCTGTAAGGATATTCATGGAGTTTGCTGTAAACATCCCGGAGCAGCTGCCACAGGTGGGGCAGGCGGAATCTTCCATGCTGCACAGCTCCTGTTCGGACATCTTCCCGGCTTCCACAGCCCCTACGGCTTCGAACATATCTGTCAGGCTGATCCGGGTGCCGTTGTGCTTCCCGGCCAGCATAGGTCCGCCGCTGATGAAGATGGATGGGATGTTCAGCTTGGCTGCTGCCATAAGCATCCCGGGGACCACCTTGTCGCAATTGGGGATGAAGACCAGGCCGTCAAAAGGATGGGCGCTGGCCATGACTTCAATGGTATCTCCGATGAGTTCCCGGCTGATAAGGCTGTATTTCATGCCATTGTGGTTCATGGCAATGCCGTCGCAGACAGCGATGGTGGGGAATTCCAGAGGCACTCCTCCGGCCATCATCACCCCCTTCTTCACAGCCTGGGCGATCTGGTCCAGATTCACATGCCCTGGAACCACGTCATTCTGGGAGTTGATAACCCCGATAATGGGGCGTTTGAGTTCTTCATTGGTCAGACCGGAGGCCTTGAACAGGGAACGGTGGGGCGCCTTGGAGGCCCCCTTCTTCATATCGTCGCTTCTCATCCTTCTATTCCTTTTCCTTTCTCTTCTATCTAAT
>CAYMDI010000041.1:0-10707 GCA_964389165.1 uncultured Eubacteriales bacterium
CCTGGTACCACCGGACGAGGAGGGCCGAGATTATACGAAGAGCCCGGATGAACAGGGAGATAACCAGCTGCGCAAAGGGCTGGAGGTCCTGCAAGGGCTGAAATAGGGGAGGAAACCGGCAAAGGCCGGTTTTTTCGCAGAGAGGAACTATCATGGATCACTTCAAACTTGTCTCATCCTTCAAGCCCTCCGGGGATCAGCCCCAGGCCATCAGAGAACTGGCAGAAGGGATCAGGGAAGGCCATATCCATCAGACCCTTTTAGGGGTTACCGGCAGCGGAAAGACCTTCACCATGGCGAACATTATCGCCGAAGTCAACCGTCCGACTCTGATCATGGCCCCAAACAAGACCCTGGCTGCTCAGCTCTGCAGCGAGTTCAAAGAGTTTTTTCCTGAAAATGCGGTGGAGTATTTCGTCAGCTACTATGACTACTATCAGCCAGAGGCTTACCTTCCCACTTCAGACACCTATATCGCCAAGGACAGCTCCATTAACGAGGAAATCGACAAGCTGCGCCATAGTGCCACCTCAGCCCTTTTCGAACGCAAGGATGTGATCATTGTGGCCAGCGTTTCCTGCATTTATGGCCTGGGCTCCCCGGAGGATTACAAGGAGATGCTCCTCTCCCTTCGGGAAGGGCAGCAGATCACCAGGGACGATATTGTGGCCAGGCTGGTGGAAATCCAGTATGCCCGGAACGACGTGAATTTTATCCGCAATACCTTCCGGGTCCGTGGGGATGTCATAGAAATCATTCCAGCCAGCCTTTCTGAACAAGGCTACAGGGTTGAGCTGTTCGGGGATGAGATTGAAAAGATCCAGGAATTCGATATCCTGACAGGAGAAGTCCTTGGCAGAGTCCGCCATGTGGCGGTCTTCCCCGCAAGCCACTATATCGTCTCAGAAGAGAAAATGGAAAAGGCCATCAAGGCCATCGGGGAAGAGCTGGAGATCCAGGCAGCCTGGTTCAAGGACCAGGGAAAGCTTCTGGAAGCCCAGCGCATTGAAGAACGCACCCGCCATGATATGGAAATGATGCGGGAAATCGGCCATTGTTCCGGAATCGAGAACTATTCCAGGCATCTTACGGGGAAGGAAGAAGGAGAGATGCCGAACACCCTCTTCGACTATTTCCCAGATGACTTCCTCCTGCTTATCGATGAGTCTCATGTGACGGTGCCCCAGATCGGCGGTATGTATGCCGGAGACCGTTCCAGAAAGCAAGTCCTGGTGGATTACGGCTTCCGCCTGCCTTCCGCCCTGGATAACAGGCCCTTAAACTTTCAGGAATTTGAGAGTAAGATCAGCCAGGTTATTTATGTGTCTGCCACCCCCGGACCCTATGAGAAGAGCCATAGCACCCGGTTTGTCCAGCAGATCATCAGGCCCACCGGTCTCCTTGACCCCGAAGTGGAAGTCCGGCCTACCAAGCATCAGGTGGATGATCTCCAGAAGGAGATTGTTGAGCGGATCGCCAGAAAAGAACGCGTCCTGGTCACCACCCTGACCATTAAGATGGCGGAAGATCTAACCGCATATTTCGAGCAGGCGGGTCTGAAAGTCCGCTATCTTCACAGTGAGGTGAAGACCCTTGAACGGCTGGAAATCATCCGGGATCTCCGGGCTGGGGTCTTTGATGTCCTTGTGGGGATCAACCTGCTCCGTGAGGGGCTGGATCTGCCTGAGGTTTCCCTGGTGGCTATCCTGGATGCAGATAAAGAAGGCTTCCTGCGTTCTGAGCGCTCCCTGATCCAGACCATCGGCCGGGCAGCCAGAAATAGTGGGGGGAAGGTCATCTTGTACGGGGACCAGATTACAGACTCCATGAAATCCGCCATGGGAGAGACGGCCAGACGAAGAGAGATTCAGAAGGCCTATAACCAGGAACATGGCATCATACCGGAAACCATTGTCAAGGATGTGCGGGATATTCTGGAGGTTACCTACAAGGGAGAGCAGGAAAACCGCAAATCTTATGATAAGATGAAAAGGAAAGACATCCAGAGCCTGATCAAGACCCTGGAGAAGGAAATGGCTGTTAAAGCCAAAGAGCTGAAGTTCGAGGAAGCAGCAGAACTGAGAGATCTGCTGCTGGAACTGAAAAGCAGCTTATAGCCTGAAGGAGGGCCATGATGAGAAAAGGTCTGGGCTATGTAGGAAAGACGAAAATCCGCAGGGGGCGGGAAGTTCAGGGGAAGAAATCCTCCGTAAAGCAGGGGACTGCCCTTTGGCTTGCCTACCCCGCTGTCTTCGTGCTCCTTTCCCAGGCCCTGGCCTATGGCTCTCTGGCCGCACCCTTCCGGCTTCTGGGCAGAAGTCTGATGGAATTCCTCCTTACAGCAATTCTGGTAGCCTTCTCCGCCTCCCTGTTATGGTTTCTCACCAGAAGCCGTTGGATTGCATTTTCCACCCTTCATGTGTTGCTTGTCCTCATAACCCTTGGAAATCGGATCACTTTATCTGTAGCAGATACAGGACTGGCTTTTGGGAATCTTGGCATCTTCAATGAACTGAAGCTCCTTGAACAGGCAGACCCTGGGATTTATCCCGCCTATCTGCTGCTCCTCCTTCCTGGCCTGGCCCTGCTGAATTTCCTTGTCTATAAGATGCCCCCTTGGCGGGAGGTGGTGAAGTACAGGATACCTGCCGGCCTTCTCATGGTCCTCCTGTTCCTCCTTTACAGCAGAGTCCTGGTGCCAGACTGGACCCTGAAGGAAGAAGAAGTGGCTACAGCGGAGAAACTGGGGGTACTGCTATTTTTTAATAACGGCATCCGGGAGAAAGGGAATATCCTTTATCCGGATAAGGAGGAGATCCTGGCCCTTTACGAAGATATCCAGACGGAGGAGCGGGTGAATTCCGCCAAGGCGGATATCCTCCTTCTGGAGATTCCAGGCCTTCTGCTTCCTGAGGATCTGGGGTATCAGGGTGAGGAACTGATTCCAGCCCTCCGGGGAATTCTGGGAGAAGGGACGCTGTATCCAACAGACCTTTCCGTCAGCGGCTCCAAGGGCCTGGGTACGGCTTTTGAGGCCCTGACAGGCCTCCCTGGAGAATTCCATCCAGGAGGGGAGAGGATCAAGGGGAGCATGATTGCCCCGGATACCATCAGTCTGGCCAGCATCCTTTCAGGGCAAGGGTATGACAGAAGCGCTGTTATTCCAGAATCCGGGACCAGGGATCAGCAGCAGCTGTTCTTTCCGTCCCTTGGCTTCTCCGAGACTTTTTTTCAGGAAGATTTCGAGGACCGGGAACTGACAGCAGTAATCGGGAACATCCTGGAGGAAGGGGAGAAACCTGATTTCATCTATGCCCGCCTTACAGGGCTGGAGGGTGATTATAGCACAAGGGCCCTGGGCAGTTACTACCAGGATCTCAGGGCCTTGGATCAGAAGATTCTGGCTTTGAAAGAGAAAATCAGCGGAACCCTGAGGCCCTCCATAATCGTGGTATATAGCGGCAGCATCCCGGCTCTTGAGGAAGGGCTGCTGACTGAGAAGCTGGCTTCTGGACGATCCGGACTGGAGAAAGAGCAGGCTCTCCAACAGGGGAGGATGATCCTCTGGAACAATTTCAACAGGAAAGCCCCCTACCCCCAGGGAGAAGAAACAGACCTCTTCCAGCTGGGAGAGATCCTTCTGACCTATGGGAACATTGAGATGCCCCGATACTTCTACTACATGGCCTCTCTCAAGGATGAGAAAATCTCAGCCTTCGGAACAGGCTATCTGAAAAAGGGAGGCATCCTCTTCGGGGTGAATACACCGGAATATCTGGATGTGGAAAGGGAACTGGTAATGATCATCAAGGATGTCCTGGGTCCGAATCGTTATGGAGAAGGGAATCCGGCCCGATGGCTGGTAAAGGAGTAAAGGCATGAAGGTGAAGGCATATGGAAAGATCAACCTGACCCTGGAGGTTCTGGGGCTTCGGGTCGATGGCTACCATGAACTCCGCAGCGTGATGGCCAAGGTGGATGTTTCTGATGAGCTGGACCTGGAGCTCCGGGATGATGACCAGCTGGTACTGGCTGGCAGCAGGGAAGACCTGGCCTATGATGAGAGGAATCTCATCATAAAGGCTGCAAACCTCCTCCGGAAGGAGACTGGCTGCAGGAAGGGGGCGGAGCTGTATATCAAGAAGGGCATCCCCATGGAGGCAGGCATGGCCGGAGGCAGCGCCGATGCAGCCGCTGCCCTGATCGGCCTTAACAGCTTATGGGAGCTTGATCTGTCTCTGGAAGCCCTGTTCCCTCTGGCTGCCCGCCTGGGTTCTGATGTGCCCTTCTGCCTTCAGGAAGGCTGTGTTCTGGCAGAGGGACGGGGGGAGAGGCTGACCTCCCTGCCCACCCCCCCGCCTTTAGACATTCTGGTGGTGAAGCCGGATTTCGGCAGCAGCACCCCTGTGGTTTTCCGGGAATGGGACCGTCAGGGCAGTCTGGGGCAAGAGGGAGCCAGCAGCCTTCTGGTACAGGCCCTGGCCTCGGGAAAAGATATCCGGCCCTTTCTGTATAATGGGCTGGAGGCAGCCGCCAGGACCCTTGCTCCGGAAGTGGGGGAGATCCTGGATGAAATGCGGCTTCAGGGCGCCTATGCCATCCTTAGCGGCAGCGGCCCGACCTGTCTGTATTTCGGTGATAATGCTTCCATAGATTCCCTTTATCTGAAGTACAGCAAGATGTATAAGGAAGTGTATAAAACCAGGCTGAGATAGCCTGGTTTTTCTGATTTTTATGCAGAATTCCTTAGCTATATCCGAAAATATTCAGAAACACAGGAAGATAACCTCCTTTTTACCATCGATGGAATATATAAAAACCTTTTATAGACTTTTTTCTGATCGCCCATTCCTTTTCCCTGAAAATCAGCTATGATAAAAATATCAGATACAGCCCTTTGGGGAGAGAAAGGCGGCAGCACATGGCAAGAGTGACAGATGTGAGGATCCGCAGGGAATACGGGCCGGAAAGCAAACTGAAGGCGGTGCTTTCGGCCACCTTAGATGATGCCTTCGTGGTACATGGGATCAAAGTCCTTCAAGGAGACGAAGGGGAATACATTGCCATGCCGGCGAAAAAACTGGGAGAAGGGCTCTTCAAAGATATCTTCCATCCCATCAGTACAGAGGCCAGGGACACCTTCCAGGAGCAGGTCCTGAATCTTTATCAGGAAGCCCTGTCGGGAAGGAGTCCGGAGAAGGAAGAAGGATAGAAAGAGATAGACGCCTATCTCTTTTTTTTATGCTATAATGATAGATGACTATATGAAGGAAGGGGCATTAGAATGGGTTTTGGGAATATGCAGAAACTCATGCAGCAAGCGAAGAAAATGCAGCAGGATCTGCAGCGCAAGCAGGAAGAACTGAAGGAAAAGACTCTGGAGGCTGCCAGCGGCGGCGGGGCAGTCCGGGTGGAAATCTCCCTGGACATGAAAGTGCGGGGGATTCATATTGATAAGGATGTGGTAGACCCGGAGGACGTGGAGATGCTGGAAGATCTGGTGCTTGCCGCGGTCCGGGAGGCTGTGGATCAGGCTAAGGCTGCTTCAGAAAAGGAGCTGGCTTCAGTAACCGGAGGCCTCGGCCTCCCTGGCCTGTAGGATATCTTATGATTGCCCAGATCAAACCCCTTATGGCTCTCATCGGGGAACTGAAGCGCTTGCCAGGCATCGGTCCCAGAAGTGCGGAACGCATTGCCCTGGCAATTCTTGAAATGGACAGGGAAGATGTGGAAGGCCTGAGAGAAGCCCTCCTTGGTGCAAAGGAGAAGATCAGGAAATGCCCGGTCTGCTACAGCATTACAGAAGAGACCCCCTGTGCAGTGTGCCAGGATCCCAGGAGGGATGAAGGAATCCTCTGCGTGGTAGAAAGCCCGAAGGATGTCCTGGCCCTGGAAAGGGCCGGAAATTTCAAAGGCCGCTACCATGTTCTGGAAGGCTCCCTCTCTCCCGGACGGAATATCGGGCCCCAGGATCTGCGGATTAAAGAACTCCTGGAACGATTGGATAAAGGACAGCTGCAAGAGGTCGTTCTGGCCCTTAATCCCACAGTAGAGGGAGAAGCAACGGCGATGTATATTAAGAAGCTGCTCCAGCCTTTTGAAGTGAAGGTCACCAGAATCGCTCATGGCATCCCTATCGGAGGGGAACTGGAGTTTGCAGATGAGATGACGCTACTATACGCCTTTGAAGACAGAAAAGAAATCTGATCCCGCCAAGAGCGGAGCATTCAGGAAGGAGATGTTGATGAAGAAGATAGCCATGGCCCATCCCATTGTGGAAATGGATGGAGATGAAATGACCAGAATCCTCTGGCAGGGGATTAAGGATGAGCTGATTCTGCCTTTCGTGGAACTGAAAACCAGATATTATGATCTTTCCCTGGAAAACAGGGAGAAGACCCGGGACGCCGTAACCATGGAGGCTGCTCTTGCTGTGAAGGAAGAGAAGGTGGCAGTGAAGTGCGCTACCATTACTCCCAATGCACAGCGGGTAGAGGAATACAACCTGACGGAGATGTGGAAAAGCCCCAATGGGACCATCCGGGCTGCCCTGGATGGCACTGTATTCCGCAAGCCGATTCTGGTGAAGGGTATCGACCCCTTCGTGCGGACCTGGAACAGGCCCATTACCATAGCCCGTCATGCATATGGGGACATCTATAAGGATGTGGAACTCATTGCATCGGGGGCCGGGGAGGCTGTACTCAGCTTCCGTCCTGAAGAAGGAGCCGGGAAGGAAGTCCTTGTCCATCGTTTTAAGGGACCAGGGGTCCTGATGGGTATGCATAATCTGGATGATTCCATCAGAAGCTTTGCCAGAAGCTGTTTTGCCTACGCTCTGGACAGCAGAGAAGACCTCTGGTTCGGGACAAAGGATACCATCTCCAAACAGTATGACCATCGTTTCAAAGATATCTTTCAGGAAGTCTATGAGGCAGAGTATCGGGAAGCGTTTGCAGCAGCGGGAATCACCTATTTCTATACCCTGATCGATGATATTGTAGCCCGTGTCATCCGCTCTCCAGGAGGTTTCATCTGGGCTTGCAAGAACTATGATGGAGATGTGATGAGCGACATGGTGGCCTCGGCCTTCGGCAGTCTGGCTATGATGAGCTCTGTCCTGGTTTCCCCTCATGGTTATTTTGAATATGAGGCGGCCCACGGCACGGTGACCCGCCACTACTATCAGCATCTGAAGGGGCAGAAGACGTCAACCAATTCCATGGCTACGATTTTCGCCTGGTCCGGAGCTCTCCGGAAGAGAGGGCAGCTGGATGGCAATGGAGAGCTGGAGCGTTTTGCACAGCTTTTGGAAAAGGCCGCGATAGACACAATCGAAAAGGGTCTGATGACCAAAGATCTGGGGCAGATGTCCACCCTGGAAAATGTCCGTGTGCTGGATTCCTTCGAATTTCTGAAGGCCGTCCGGGACACCCTCGCCGAGAACCTGTAAAGGAGAATACCATGGCAAAAATCGAAATCACCACAGATGGCAATGGCGCTGCCTCTCATGTAGCGTATCACTACACTGACGTGGCAGCCATCTACCCAATCACACCTTCTTCCACCATGGCTGAGAATGTGGATGAGTGGTCTGCAAAGGGGCGGAAGAATATATTCGGCCAGGCTGTAAGAGTGACTGAAATGCAGTCTGAGGGAGGAGCGGCAGGGGCTGTCCACGGCTCCTTGTCCGCCGGGGCTCTGACAACGACATTCACAGCTTCCCAGGGGCTTCTCCTGATGATTCCCAATATGTACAAGATTGCCGGAGAGCTTCTCCCGGCTGTCTTTCATGTCACAGCCAGAACCCTGGCTACCCATGCTCTTTCTATCTTCGGGGATCATTCCGATGTCATGGCCTGCCGTCAGACTGGATTTGCCATGCTGGCTTCCAGCAGTGTTCAGGAAGTGGCGGATCTGTCCATCGTGGCCCATATGGCTGCCATCAAGGGCCGGGTGCCCTTTGTGAATTTCTTTGACGGCTTCCGGACTTCCCACGAAATCCAGAAGATCGAGGTGCTGGAAGAGGAAGATTACAGGAATCTGGTGCCCTGGGAAGAGCTCCGGGCCTTCAAGGAGCGGGGCATGAATCCTGAAACCCCTGCAGTAAGGGGAACCGCTCAGAATCCGGACATCTTCTTCCAGAACAGGGAGGCGGCCAATACCTTCTACCAGAAGCTGCCCGAAGTGATTGTGGAATATATGGATAAAGTCTCAGCCATTACAGGCCGGGAGTACAAGCCCTTCCAGTATTATGGCGATCCTGAAGCCACGGATGTGGTGGTGGCTATGGGTTCTGTGACGGAGGCCCTGGAAGAGACAGTGGATTATCTTAATGCCCGGGGAGGAAAGACCGGGGTTGTGAAGATCCACCTTTATCGTCCTTTTGTCAGGGAATTCCTGCTGGATGCCGTGCCAGATACAGTGAAGCGCATGGCTGTCCTGGACCGGACCAAAGAGCCTGGGGCTCAGGGAGAGCCTCTTTACCAGGAGATCCGCAGCATTTACTGCGGTCACCCTAATGCGCCTGTGATTATCGGGGGGCGCTACGGCCTGGGTTCCAAGGATGTGAATCCCAGCCATCTGAAGACAGTCTTCGATAACCTGGCAGGGGAGCAGAAGGACGGTTTCACCATCAGCATTACGGATGATGTGACCCATACCTCCCTTCCAGTTAAGGAAATGGTCCATAGCGCTCCGGAGAGCACAATCAATTGCAAGTTCTGGGGCTTGGGCTCCGATGGTACAGTGGGTGCTAATAAATCTGCCATCAAGATCATCGGGGATAATACGCCTCTTTATGTTCAGGGATACTTCCAGTATGACAGCAAGAAGTCCGGGGGGGTCACCATTTCCCACCTGCGTTTTGGCAAGGAGCCCATCAAATCCACCTATCTGGTAGATGCGCCCCATTTCGTCTCCTGTTCCCAGCGGTCCTATCTGCGCCAGTACGATGTTCTGGAGGGAATCCGGGAAGGGGGGACCTTCCTCCTGAATACCCCCTGGTCTCCGGAGGAGCTGGAACGCCGTCTCCCAGGACAGGTGAAAAAAATCCTTGCGGAGAAGAAAATCCGCTTTTACATCATCAATGCCCTTTCCATTGCCGAAGAAGTGGGTCTGGCTAACCGCACAAATATGATCATGCAGGCTGCTTTCTTCAGCCTTTCTAAAGTTCTGCCTATTGAAGATGCGATTCCACTTCTGAAGGAAAGCATTGAGAAGGCTTATCTGAAAAAGGGCGAGTATATCGTCCGGATCAACAAAGAAGCTGTGGACAAGAGCCTGAGCTCCCTTCAGGAGGTTTCTGTAAAACCTGAATGGCTTGATGCATCTCTGGAAGATCAGGGGGACGGGAACCTGCCGGAATTCATCCGCAATGTCTGCAAACCCATGAATGCCCAAAGCGGGGACAAAATCCCGGTGAGTGCCTTCCTGGGCCGGGAGGATGGCCATTTCCCCTTAGGGACTACAGCCTATGAGAAGAGGGGGATTGCCAACAAGGTGCCTCGCTGGATTCCTGAAAAGTGCATCCAGTGCAATCAGTGTTCCATGGTCTGCCCTCATGCCGTCATCCGGCCCTTCCTGCTGGATGAGCAGGAAAGGACGGGCTTTACAGGACCGCTCCTTGAAGCTAAGGGGAAGGAACTGGCCGGGATGAAATTCCGGATCCAGGTAAGCCCGCTGGATTGCACGGGCTGTGAGAACTGCGTCCATGACTGCCCCACCCAGGCTCTGGAGATGAGCCTGCTGAAGGATGAGCTGGGACAACAGGATAACTGGACTTATATGCAGGAAAAGGTCCGTGTGAAGAAAGAGCTTGCAGATAGCAATTCAGTGAAGGGGAGCCAGTTTCTGGAGCCCTATCTGGAGTTTTCCGGAGCCTGTGCAGGCTGTGGGGAGACCCCCTACATCAAGGTGGCTACCCAGCTTTTCGGGGATCAGATGATCATTGCCAATGCTACAGGATGTTCCTCTATCTGGGGGGCTTCTGCCCCTTCTACCCCTTATTGCACCAACAGCGAGGGGAAAGGTCCAGCCTGGGCCAATTCCCTTTTTGAAGACAATGCGGAATTCGGCATGGGAATCCTCATGGGTCTGACCCAGCGCCGGAGGAAGCTCAAGGATAATCTGAAGAAGCTGAAGGACAAGAAGGTATCTCCTGAAGTCAAGGAGGCCATAGAGAACTGGCTGGAGGCTTATACAGATACCATCGAATCCCGGAGGACCTCTAAAAAGCTTGTTCTTGCTCTGGAAGACGGAGATTTTCAGGGAAAAGAAAAGGCCCTTGTTGAGACCATCCTTTCCGGGGAGAAGCTTATGTCCAAAAAGTCTGTCTGGATTGTGGGCGGTGATGGCTGGGCCTACGATATCGGGTACGGCGGACTAGACCATGTCCTGGCCAGCGGGAAGGATGTCAATATCCTTGTCTTTGATACAGAGATCTATTCCAACACAGGGGGCCAGTCTTCAAAGGCAACTCCTGTGGGGGCGATTGCCAAGTTTGCAGCCGGAGGGAAGAACATCCGGAAAAAGGATCTTGGGCTGATGCAGATGACCTATGGCCATATATATGTAGCCCAAGTGGCTATGGGTGCCAGCAAGAACCATTTCCTTACTGTATTGCGGGAAGCGGAAAGCTTAAAAGTCCCATCTTTGATCATCGCCTATGCACCTTGCATCAGCCATGGCATTAAAGGGGGCATGACG
>CAYMDI010000042.1:0-10587 GCA_964389165.1 uncultured Eubacteriales bacterium
CGGAAAAGCTGCTCCAGATCTTTGCTCCGCTGAACTGGGGGTTCAGGACAGAGGTAACCGTATAGTAGCCATCCCCGGTCTGGACTACGGACCATTGCTGGTTCAGGCCTCCATGCCGGGGCCACTGGATGATGTTTGTGGCATTTTCCCGGCCACCCCCATAGACATCCATCACCAGCTGGCTGTTTTTGGAGCGGATCTCATAAATCCCGCTGTAGTCTGTCTTCCACTGGGCCAGGCCATAGCCGTAATAGTGGTCCAGGAAGGGAGTCCCCAGTTCGATGGCGCTGGTAGTGAGGAGCTTCTTCAGATAAGCCGGGGAGGCATCGGGGTACTGGTTCTTGTACTGTGCCAATAGCCCTGTGACATAGGGGGCGGCCATGGAAGTGCCATACCCATCTCCATACTGGTTATTGGGCAGGGTGCTGTAAACCTTCCCTCCCGGAGCAGCTACGTCCACTTCAGGTCCGTAGCAGGAGAAGGAGCTCCGGGCCAGGCTCTGGTCCACGGAGGCTACCGCTACCACAGCCTCATAGCGAGCCGGGTACTGGACCCAGGTGGGTTCTCCCGCCTGGGTAAAGTTTCCTGTGGCAGCCACCATAAGGATCCCCGCTGCAGCCACCTCATTGATGGCGGCTTCCAGAACAGTGCTGCCTGTAGTGCTTCCGAAACTCATATTAAGGATATCCAGATCATTGGCAATGGCCCAGTCCAGCGCGGCCAGGACTTCTGTAAGATCCCCCCCGTACTCCGTGCTTCCTTCTTTGTCGAAGATCTTCAGAGCATAGAGGCTGGCTTCCGGAGCCACTCCCCGGACGCCGATGGCGTTATCCAGGGCCCCGGCAATCCCAGCCACGTGGGTCCCATGGCCTATGTGGTCATCCAGATTATCTTCTCTGTAGGTTGGGGTAAGGGCGAAGTTCATGCCGCCAGCCACTGCAAGGTCTGAATGAGGGCCGATGCCGCTGTCGATGATGCCGATTTTGACCCCTTGGCCCTTGTATCCGGCATCAAAGCCGGTCACAGCACCGGTGGCTGTCATCCCCCAGTCCAAAGTCTGAGCGGAGGGGGTGAAGGGGATGTTCTTTTCCACAGCCAGGACTCTGGAGTCTTCCTCCAGGGCCTTTACTTCTCCTGCTGTAAGGCTGGCGGCCACAGCGGGGATATGGGCATAGGCCTGGCGGACTTCCCCACCCTTCGCCTCTACCCGGGAGGCATTGGCTGCCTGAATGGAAGCAGGGGATGCCTTAAATTCTTTCTTGAGGAGGATCAGGTACTCCTCCCCGGGGCCTGCAGCCCCCTGAATCTGGCTTTCCCCACCCGGAAACAGCAGGAAGCCTGTCAGGACTGCACCTGCCAGGATCCCCTTTATGATGATGCTGATTGTGTTCTTTCTTTTCAAGCTTTCTTTCTCCTTGCTGTGAACCTTGTCATCCTGATCCCGCCCTCTGCTGGATCTATATATTTTAATTGTACCACCAGCAGCCCCAGGAAAAAAGAACCTGGAAGAGATGGTCTTCCAGGTTCCGGAACAATGGCAGACAGACCTATTCCTTGCGCTTCTTCAGGGCTTCAGGAATGAGAAGGATATAGTGGGTGCCGGCCACCACGCCCCCCATCATAGGCAGGTATCCCTGAATCAGGTCTTTCAGGACCGGATCCTCTGCAGCCAGCTCTTCCAGTCCGTATTCTTCATAGTATGCCGATTCTGCCTTAGCGGCCTCTTTTTCTCCAAGGCCGCAGCCTGGATCTGACAGGAGGCAATTTCTGGGGCAGAGGTTGCAGTGGAGCTTGCTTAGGTATTCCTCCAAGGTAGGGATTGCCGAAGGCTGAGCTGGATTTTCCTCCTCACCATCAGCCACAGCTTCTGCCTTTGCTTCAGCCCTCTCCCCATACTCCTCTTTATAGTCTTCCTGAGCATCCCGGGCCTGCTCTATGCCCACGCCGCAACGCGGATCTGACAGGGGACAGTGCCGGGAGCAGCCATCACAGTGGAGCTTGCTTAGGTATTCCTCCAAGGTAGGGATGTCTTCCTCCTGAGGGCTTCCAGACCTCTCATCATCTAACTCCTGAACCTCTCCTACCTCCTGCTCCTGGTAGCCCTGCCCCTCCTCCTGAGAGGTCTCCTGAGGCTTTTCCTCCTCTACAGGTTCCTCCAGTTCCGGCAATGTCATCGGCACCCCCCGGATTCCCAGAAGGACAATAATCAAGGAGAAGATACGAAGCACTGTCTGCCCGGCTTTCTTCAGCGGAGGCCGTCCCAGAAGCCTGCGGATGCCCCCCATGATAGCCTTCCAGTGGAACCCGATATGTATTCCTGTCCCCAGGTAAAGGCCATAGCCCAGAAGACTGTGAAGATTGGCCAGCTTCAGGCGGATTTCTTCCTCCAGAGGGATGCTGAAAAGTTCCCCGGAGATAAGGACCCCTGTGAGACCCAGAGCCATGGCCAGGAAAGCCAGCAAGAGATCAATCAGAATCAGTACCCGAGAACGGGGTTTCAGCACCGAGGAGAAGATCTTCTTCAGCAACCCCAGGGTGACCTTCCAGTTGAGGAAGATATGAGTGGTGAAGAGGAAGGTCAGGAAGAGGCCCAGAATCTCATGCCATAACAGCCCGGTAAAAGCCACTTTCATGAGGAAAGAGAGAAGAAAGGCCATCAGGGCATTGAGGCCTAGTTTCAATGCAGCTCTGTTTTTCGTCTTCTTGCTGGAATCTTCCAGCCTATGGTTATTCATAGCTAACTCCAATCGTTTAATGCTATTATCCTACTCCTCCTCTGTGAAATCCAGATGAAAATGCCCTGAAAAGAAGGAAAAGAAGGGCAGCCCCTTCTTTTCCTCAAGATATTCTGATCCCTGGCCTTCAGCTCCCCAGAAACTTCAGCAGCTCATAGACCAGGAAGCCTGGCCATACAAGAGCCTTCAGCAGGCCCAGAGCCCCTGCCCAGAAGCTCCCGGCTTCTGAGATATAGTAGATGGCCGCTCCGATGGCCCCCAGGCCATAAACAGCACCGGATTGGGTCCCCCCCATATAATCCCTCATAACCTGTCCTTCCTTTCCCTGGAGAAGGTGCCTTAGGCTTCCTTCCCTTCTTTGGCCTTCCTGGCCTCCTCAATCACCCGCTGGGCCACGGCCTGAGGGGCTTCTTCATAGCGCAGGAACTCCATGGTAAAGCTGCCTCTGGCATGGCTCATAGACCGGAGCTGGGTGGCATACTCGAAAAGCTCCCCGTGAGGCACCTCGGCCGTCACCATCTGATACCCATCCTCCAGAGGCTCCATCCCCAGAATCCGGCCCCGCTTCTTATTCAGGTCTCCCATGACATCTCCCATATAACGGTCAGGGACACTGATCTCCACATGCATCACCGGTTCCAGGAGGATGGGGCTGGCTTCCTCAACCCCCTTCCGGAAAGCCAGGGCTGCCGCCTGCTTGAAGGCAATCTCACTGGAATCCACCGCATGATAGGATCCGTCATATAAGGTGGCCTTGAGATTCACCACAGGATACCCTGCCAGAATGCCCTTATCCAGGCAGTCCCGAAGGCCCTTTTCAACTGCTGGGATGAAGTTCCGGGGTACAGCGCCCCCAAAGACCTCTTCCGTGAATTCAAAGAGCTCCTTGCTGGGGCTGAAGCGGATATGCACGTCCCCATACTGCCCGGCTCCCCCTGTCTGCTTCTTATGCTTGCCCTGGACATCCGAGGTGCCCTTGATGGTCTCTCTGTAAGCGATACGGAAGGGGATGATCTTGGGTTCCAGACTATAGCTGTGCTTCAGCTTGTCCAGGATCACCTGGATCTGCACATCCCCCTGAGCCCCCAGCCGGAGCTGCTTGGTCTCCGGATGGCGCTCTGCCACAAAGCTGGGATCCTCTTCATTCAGCTTATGGAGAGCTGCCGTAATCTTATCCTCATCCCCCTTCTCTTTCCCCCCGATGGCTACAAAGAGAGTCGGCTGGGGGTATTTCAGAGGCTTGAAGACCATAGGATGATTCTTGTCGCAGATAGTATCCCCTGTCTGGGTGAAAAGGAGCTTGGAAAAAGCCCCGATATCCCCAGCCACCACTTCCTGAGCTTCCAGCTGGGTCTTGCCCCGGAGGTAGAAAAGCCCCCCGGCTTTATCTGTCTTTTCCTTTGTGCTGTTATAGATCTCTGTATCCTTACGGATAGAGCCTGAAATCACCTTGAAAATGGAGATCTTCCCCACAAAGGGGTCCGCGATGGTCTTGAAGACCACGGCGCAGTAGGGTTCCTTCACATCCACCTTCCGGAACTCAGGCAGGTCATGGCGGAAGCCATAGCGGGCTTCCTCATAATCCGGGGAGGGCATATAGTCCAGAATCATATCCATCAGAAGATCCAGACCCATGTCCTTGGTAGCGCTCCCTGCGATGAGAGGCACCACGGTCCCCTTCATCAGCGCTGCACGGACCCCCTTCATGAACTCCTGGTGATCAAAGGATTCCCCATTGAAGAACTTCTCCATGAGGATGTCTTCCGTATCCGCAACCACCTCGGCGATTTCATTGTAGAGGGTATCCACTTCCTCTACCATCTCCGGGGGAATGGGCATCTCCGTCTTCACTCCGCCTTTGTATTCATAGGCCTTCTTTTCCAGGACATCGATAATCCCGATAAAGCTTGACCCTTCCCCCATGGGCAGGGTGAAGGGAATGATGGTTTTGCCATAACGGCTCCGGAGATCATCCACCACCCCATGGAAAGAGGCATTCTCCTTCTCCATCTTATTCAGGAAGATGATCCGGGGAAGCTCGATGTTTTTTGTATAGGACAGGACCTTTTCCGTCCCCACCTCAATGCCGTTTACCGCATCAATCACCACCAGGGCCGCCTCAACAGCCCGGAGAGCGCTGTAGACCTCCCCGGAGAAGTCGAAATATCCGGGAGTATCGATGAAGTTCACCTTCACATCCTGCCACTCGACAGGGAGGATGGAAACCCCGATGGAAACCCCTCTGGCCATTTCTTCCTTATCGAAGTCAGAGACTGTATTCCCATCCTCCACCCGGCCCATCCGGGTCAGGACTCCCGTCTTGTACAGCAGTGCTTCTGTGAGGGTGGTCTTCCCCGCGCCGCTGTGGCCGGCCAGAGCCAGGTTTCTGATCTTGTCCGTGGTGTACGCCTTCATTGCTTCTCCTCCTCCTGCACAGGAATCCCGGAAGCCATCTTAATGCAAGTCCCGGGAACCCGGTGTCTGTGCGCTGAATTTTAGGTTCATTATACACTATGAAAAGAGAAATGGGAAAGAAAGTTTTCAGAGAAGGAGGGGGCCTCTGCCTCGTTGCAGATTTCCTGCCTTTCTGCTACCATTGGGAAAGGAGTGATGACAATGATCTTACATGAATCGGAAGAAAACTATCTGGAAGCCATCCTGATCCTCCAGGAGGAACGGGGCAGCCTGCGCTCGGTGGATCTGGCAGATTTCCTGGGCTTCACCAAAGCCAGCGTCAGCCGGGCTCTGAAGAACCTCCGGGAGAAGGGCCTGGCCCAGGTGGAAGGGGGAGGGCGGATCCTTCTGACCCCGGAAGGTCAGACCAGGGCCGAGGCCATCTATGAACGCCACCGCTTCCTGACCCAGCTTCTGGTGTCCATGGGAGTGCCACAGGAACAGGCCGTGGCCGATGCCTGCCGTATGGAGCATATCCTCAGCCCCATCTCATATAATGCCATCCAGCGCTATTTCCGCCGGGAGGAAGAAGCGTGAGGGAGGAAAAGGAAGCCCTGCGCCGGAGGATGAAGGACTTGAAAGAAGCCCTTTCCGAAGAAGACCGCCTGGCCTGGAGCGCCCTTATCCGGGAAGAAATCCTCCGGGACAAAGCCTGGCAGGAAGCCCCTGTGGTCTTCTCCTACCTCACCCTGGGCAAAGAGGTGGATACCCTGCCCCTGATCCGGGAGGCCCTTTCCCAGGGGAAGCGGGTCTATATCCCTGTAATCCTTCGGGACGAAGAGGGAAGAAGCCAGATGGAAGCCTCAGAGCTTCTGAACCTGGAAGAGGATCTGGCCCCGGGGACCCTGGGGATCCTGGAGCCCCGGAAGGAATCCCTGAGAATCCGGGACCCCAGGGATATAGCCTTCCTGCTCCTCCCCGGCCTGGCCTTTGACACCCGGGGAGGCCGGCTGGGCTATGGAGGAGGATATTTCGATGCCTTCCTGCCCCGCCTGTCTCCCCGCTGCACCCTACTGGCTGCAGCTTTCTCCTTCCAGGTCGTGGAGGAGGTTCCCATGGAGCCCCATGACCTGAAGATTCCAGCCCTCCTTACAGAACAGGGCCCCATCCCCATAACCCCAAGATGAAGAAGAGCCATTCAGATCTCTCTGAATGGCTCTTCTTTTCATTTCAGCGCTGTTTCTTCCGTTCCAGAATGTGGTAGGTATGGGGGATCCGGGTCTCCTCATCCACGATTCCCTCCCAGGTCTTCCTGGTCTCCCACTCCTCAGAAGGCAGTTCCATGAACCAGGTATCCGCCGGAAAGCTCCCATGAACTACGGTGAGGTAGATCCGGTCCGCATGGGGATAGAAAAGGCGGAAGATCTCATCCCCCCCGATGACAAAAACCTCTTCCTCCCCCCGGGTGCGCTCCAGGAGGGCTTCCAGGCTGTGGAAGACCTCCACCTGGGGATCCTCAATGCCATAGTCCCCGTTCCGGGTAAGGATCAGATGGGTGCGGTTGGGAAGGATCCGTGGCAGGCTTTCAAAGGTCTTGCGCCCCATGATGATGGTATGGTGCTCCGTATGCTGGCGGAAATGCCGAAGCTCCCCCGGCAGATGCCAGGGCAGGCGGTTGTCCACCCCCATCTCCCTGTTTTCCCCAATGGCAATCATAAAGCTATACATCCCAAGCCTCCTTTCATAAACAAAAAGGGCGCCTCTGGCGCCCTTTTCTTCCTAGTACTCGGAATTGTAGCTGCTGTTTCTTCTCTGCTGCTTCTTCGCTCTTCTGCAGTCAGGGCAACGCTTGGGCTCGTTGGTGAAGCCTTTTTCAGCGTAGAATTCCTGCTCCCCTGCGGTGAAGACGAAATCTGCTCCGCAATCAGAGCATACAAGATTCTTGTCGTTCATGTCAGATACCTCCATACATATTTGGACTTGTTCTTTTCCATTCACGATTCATCCAAATATTGGAGATATGATAGAAAGCCATTCCAGTTCGCTATCAGTATAACACATCAGCAAAAAAATAATAGGGGGAATATAAAATTCCCCCAAAATATTTTTCATCAGGAAAAAAGCATCCTGTCGCTCAGGTCATCCTTGACATTCTGGGCATCGAAATAGGACAGGAGCTTGTCAATGGTGAGGCTATTCTTCTCTTCCCCAGAGATATCCGTAACGATCCTCCCCCTGTGCATCATCACCAGGCGATTGCCCATGGTGATGGCCTGGTGGAGATTGTGAGTGACCATCAAGGTGGTGATCTTCTTCTCCCCGATGATCTTCTCCGTCAGACTGATGATCCGCTGGGAGGTCTTGGGATCCAGAGCCGCCGTATGCTCATCCAGAAGAAGCATGGCGGGATTAGACATGGTAGCCATAAGAAGGGTCAGAGACTGGCGCTGCCCTCCGGAGAGAAGGCCCACCTTGGTGTTCAGCTTGTCCTCCAGCCCCAGGTTCAGTTCTGCCAGCATCTCCCTGAAATGAGGGATGCTCTTCCGGGATACCCCGAAGCCCAGGCCGAAGCTCTTCCCTTTGTTGCTTGCCACTGAGAGATTCTCCAGGATTGTCATGGAAGGGGAGGTCCCCAGGGAAGGATTCTGGAAGACCCGGCCGATGAAGCGGGTCCGCTTGTATTCCGGAAGGCGGACGATGTCTTTCCCCTCCAGGAGGATGCTTCCGGAATCTGCAGGGGTAAGGCCTGTAATGAGATTCAGGAGGGTGGATTTCCCTGCCCCGTTGCTGCCGATGATGGTGATGAACTCCCCAGGCTGGATATCCAGGGAGAAATCCCGGAAAAGCCTGTTCTCATTAATGGTCCCTGGATTAAAGGTCTTGTAGAGGTTGCGGATGCTGATCATCATTCATCCCCCCCTTCTTCCGGATCCTGTTGTTCAGGTGCGGGAACAGCCTTCTTCCCCCCGAATCGCAAGGGGATGACTCCTTTGTTCAGGGACAGCGCGATGACCACGATGACTGCAGTAATCAGCTTCAGGTCTGTTGGCGGGAAGCGCAGCTCCAGGGCGAATGCCATGGCCCCCTTGTAGAGGATAGCCCCGATCAGAGCCACTGTAGTAATAGCCAGGAAAGTGGCCTTCTTAAAGAGGGCCTCCCCCATGATGATGGAAGCCAGGCCCATGACGATGATCCCTGTCCCCATCCCCACATCAGCAAAGCCCTGATGCTGGGCCATAATAGCCCCGGAGAGGGCGACAAGCCCATTGCTGATAGCCAGGCCCAGGATCTTCATCGCCCCAATGTCCCTTCCCAGAGAGGTCACCAGCTGGGGATTGTCCCCGGTAGCCTTCAGGAGGTACCCTACCTTTGTCTTCAGGAAGAAATCCAGAAAGAGCTTGGAGGCCAGGGCCAGGAGGGCGATGGTCACCAGGGCAGGGAGGGGATTAGAGAAAATAGTATCCACTGTGAACAGAGGGATATTGGACTTTCCCATGATCCGCAGGTTGATGGAATACAGGCCGATCATCACCAGAATCCCCGAGAGGAGATTGGAGATCTTCAGGCGCACATGAAGAATCCCTGTGAGGGTCCCTCCAAGGAGACCGGCCACCAGGGCCAGCACCGTGCTCACCAGAGGGCTTTGCCCGCTGATCAGAGACTGGGCCGCAACGGCAGCCCCCAAGGGGAAGCTGCCGTCCACGGACAGATCCGGAAAGTCCAGAATCTTATAGGAGATGTAGACTCCCAGCACCATGATGCCAAAGATCAGTCCCTGTTCCAGAATGCTGATCCAAAAGTTTTGCATGAATGACCTCCGGTCTGTTACTGGATGATTTCAGCGTCCTTGCTGAAGTCAGCAGGAATGGTGATGTTCAGCTTCCCGGCTGTGGTCTTGTTAATGACCAGCTGGGTGTCTTTCAGGGTGGTGATGGCCAGATCTCCGGGTTTCTTGCCTTTAAGGATCTGAACAGCGATCTCTCCGGTCTGGTAGCCCAGCTTGTAGTAGTCCAGACCCTGGGTAGCCAGGGCTCCCCCTTCTACCTGACCCTTTTCAGAGCCGATGAAGGGGATGCCGTTTTCCAGGCATACCTGGGAGACGATGGGGGTTGCGGAAACCAGGGTGTTATCTGTAGGCACGTAGATCACATCCACATCCTGGTTGATCAGGGACTGGAGAACCTGGGGGATTTCATTCACATTGGTGACTCCTGCGGTGACGATTTCAAAACCGTATTCGTCAGCCAGTTCTTTGGCCTGCTTCACCTGGATTTCTGAATTGGCCTCACTGGTCGTGTAGGGAACCCCGATTTTCTTGGCAGCCGGGACAAGTTCTTTGATCAGCTGGAACTGCTGGTCCATGGGTGTGGCATCGCTGGTCCCTGTGACATTGGTCCCGGAAGCCTCCAGGCTTTTGGCGATCCCTGCAGCCACAGGATCAGTAACAGCAGTAATGACGATAGGAATGTCTTTTGTGGCATTATATGCTGCCTGGGCAGAAGGGGTGGCGATGGCCAGGATCAGGTCTACCTTTTTGGAGACGAAATTCTGGGCGATGGTCTGGGTGGTAGGCATGTCCGCCTGAGCGTTCTGGAAGTCTACCTCAATATTCTCTCCATCCACATAGCCTGCATCAGCCAGAGCGTCCAGGAAGCCTTCCCGGGCCCCGTCCAGAGCAGGATGCTCTACAAACTGGGAAATTCCGATGGTCACCTTGTCTCCGGATCTTCCGGAGCAGCCGGCCATAAGAGCCGCAGCAGCCACAAGAGCAGCAGCCAGAGTCATAATCTTCATTGATTTGCGCATTGTATATCCTCCTTGATTTGCATTTCCTGTCAATACTGTTTCAGAAAGGACTAAAACAGAATAATTATAAGATTTTATCCGGAAAAAGTCAATGGAAGAGGCCTCCTTCAGCAGGAAAGAGATGCTGTTCATTTTTCCTTCCCAAGACAGCATCCCCCATGTATAATGATAGAAAATGCCATGGGAAAGGAGCGTAGCATGAAACCAGTCATCGATGTGCGTCACCTCAGCAAGGCCTTCGGTCCGGTGAAGGCCGTAGACGATCTGAGCTTCCAGGTGGAACGGGGGAGTTTCTTTGCCTTCCTGGGACCCAATGGGGCAGGGAAGTCTACCACCATCGATATCCTCTGCACCCTCCAGGAAGCGGACCAGGGGCAGGTAGAGATCCTGGACCGGAATCTGGGAACGGAGGATAGCCAGATCCGCAAAGGGATCGGAGTGGTCTTCCAGGACAGCCTCATGGACAGCCTTCTGACCCTGGAAGAGAACCTCCGGCTCCGGGGGAGTTTTTACGGCTTATCCCGGAGGGAGCTGGAGGAAGCCATCCTCCGGGCTGCCCGGGAAGCGGGGGCCGAATCCTTCCTGAAACGCCCCTACGGCAAACTCTCCGGAGGCCAGCGCCGCCGGGGGGATATCGCCAGAGCCCTCCTCC
>CAYMDI010000043.1:0-10560 GCA_964389165.1 uncultured Eubacteriales bacterium
AGAAGACGAAGTAAGAGGCAACGATGGCATAGGCAAACCAGGGCACTTCTGCCGGATCGCTGTTGCCAAAGGCATAAAGGACGATAATGATCCAGGGGATCAGTCCGGCCACAGTGCCATAGACAAAGTTTGTCCAGTCCACCTTTTCTCTTCCCTGATTGTATTTCTCCATCATCAGGCCGAAGAGGTTCATAATGGCATTGATGAAGAAGATGAGGATCAGGGCGCCCAGTTCAAAGACTCCGAAGAGATAGGAAATGAGAACGATCATCAGGGATGAGCTGAGAGCGTACTCATACCAGCGGAACTGGTTGATGTTGTTCTCCAGACCGCGGTTATAGGCGGCATTGAACATGGGAGAAGCGATGAGAAAGTGGAAAAAGGCAGACAGGAACAGGAAGGAAGCCACCATGATTCCGAAGGGAAGCTCGAAGGCTGTCTCCGTTACAGGCTGGAGGACACCCAGTTTCTCATTGAATTCCAGGAAATAGGTGAGGACGGGGGCGGGGAAATCCCGGAACTTGTCCACAGTCAGCGCGACATAAAGCATGATGCCCCCCTGGATCAGATGGAACAGGCCCATGATAAGATTGAATCTACGAAGCTTTTTGAATTTCTCTTCCATAGTGACCTCCTAGATATATTTTATCCTTACCATACACTATTCAGTTGCGAAAAACAACATTATCTTCAGAGAATCAGGGCATGCTCCTGGGAATCTTCTTTCTTTTCCCGCTTCCGCTGGAAGCTCCAGAGGATGAGGCCATAGCCATAAGCCCCGAGAATCCCGCTCAGGACCACCCCGGCATAGGGGATCATCCGCAGCAGGCTGAAGGCCACAGCCACAAGGAGGACGGCGAAAATCCCTCCTGCTCCCCCCAGGGTCGGGATGCGCCGGGACAGCCAGCCCCCCAGGGCCACCACAGAGACCCCGCTCCCCAGATACATCCCGGAGAAAGAGAGGAAAAGAAGGATCAGCCCGAAGGGAATGCCTACAGCAGAAAGGAGCAGGAAGGTTCCCAGAAGGATGGAGGCGAAGATGCCGAAGAGCCCATAATACAGGAAGATTTTCAGACTCTGGCCGGGAAAGGCTCCTTGGATCCTGCTGCCTGTATCCCGGAAGAGGAAGGCCAGGAGGAACCAGATCAGCAGGGAGGAGAAAAGGAAGCTGAGGATGCTGTATAGGCTCCCTGTGAGATCCTTTACCACGCTTTCCGCTTCCTCGGGGATCTCATCCACATGGACGCTGCCTTTGACGCTACCGGAAGCCACCTGGGCATTCTGAGCGCTATAGTAGAGGTCCCCGGCTATGAGGCCCTTGACCAGAAGGGTCCTGGCAGCCATCCTGGCATCCCGGTTCACTGCCCCATAGAGACTCACACGGTTTCCTGCGGCATAGAGGCTCCGCTGGGTCTCAGAGGAGCCCTGAAGTTCCAGATCCTCTGCAGCGGCAAAGACGCTGCCCAGCGTCCGGCCAGTAATTGCCGCATCCACAGCTCCCAGGAAGACATCCCCGGATACTGTGGCGTTGAGGACCAGCTCCTGGCCCAGAAAGACCAGATTCCCATTGACTGCACCATTGATGATGGCCTTCTCCGCCACCACCACCAGGCTGCCATTAGTCACCCCGTTATGCTCGAAATAGACGCCACGGAAGAAGGCATCCTCTTCCACCACTGTTCCAGCCTCTACAATGCCGATTCCCGGCTCTTCTCCGGGTACGGTTCCTGCTCCTGCCAGCAGCAGCCAGGCAAGGGGCAGCAAAAGGACAAGTAGCCCCTTCCATCCCTTCTTCATTCTTCATCCTCCTTAAAAATTCTCACATGTCGGATCCGCTCCCTGGCCTCCCGGAGGGATTCCATGACCCGAGGGAAACGCTGGGAGATGAGTTTCGGATTGCTATAGACCAGGAACTTGCGGTTCTTGTCCAGCAGGCTCTTCACCCGGAGCTCATATTCAAGGCGCAGGGCATCCAGGCGTTCTTCCGCCTCCGCCCTCAGCTCCTCGATTTCCTGGCGGAGAAGCTCCAGGGCTGAGATTTTCTTCTTCAGGTAAATGGCCTGATTCAGGGAGAGGGCCGCATCAGCACTGAAGGCGATGACCAGAAGCAGGCCCCCCAGCTGGCCCCAGATGCTCTCCATCATCCCCCTCCCGGCTCTGGCCACCAGGGGGTGGATCCAGTAGACGAAAAGGTAGGAAAGGCCTGTCCAGGCCAGAGAGAACTCAAGGGCAACCCGGCCATGGATATTCAGGAGCTTATCCCTGTAGTCCCAGAGACGGACCCCAAGGAGCCGTTCCAGGGCGGCTCCGGTGACATACTCCAAAGCTGAAGTGACAAAGAAAGCACCAGCCAGAAAGAGGGGCAGATTCCCCTTGAGCGGCGTCAGCGCCAGCAGGACGGCCAGAAGGCCGAAACCATAAATGGGCAGCCAGGGCCCATAGAGGAAGCCAGGATAGACGATCCTTCTGGCTACCAGAGAACGGTAGGCCAGCTCCAGGAGGAAGCCCAGCGCACTGTAGAAGGAGAAGTACCAGACAGCCTCCAGGAGACTCATCCTATTCCCCCTTCCTCAGCCTGCTGATCCGCACTGCCATAACCAGGGCCAGGGCCGCAAGAATGCCGATCCCGCCATATACAAGAAGGCTGTTGCTGGAGATTCCAGGAAGTGTCCCCGTCTTGGCAATCTGGAAATTCTGCCTGTAGACCGAGCCCTCCGTGCCTTTCTGGACATCTCCGAAGCCCCCGGCAGGACCGCCCCGGACAATGGTTTTCAGGGTATAGGTCCCTTCCATATCCAGGCTTTCTCCGGGAATCACAACCTGGGAGCTCCGTGCTTCCAGGGAAAGAGGCACCATGCTGCCATCAGGCTTGCCCAGGAGGAACTCCACCTCAAGGCCCAGATCCTCCCTGTAGATGTCCAGCGCCCGGAGTTTGTAGTCCCGGCCAACCAGGCCCTGATTGGAGAGGTTCTCAGTAAACTCCTGGCTGTAAAGGTAGCCCCCCTTCAGCCCGCTGATCCGCTCATAGGCCCGGATGTCCAAGCGATGGATGCGGTTCAGGGAAAGGTCAGCAACATAAAGCCCATCCAGATCCCCCAGGACATCCGGCACTGCAGTGAGGCGGTTCCTTCCCAGATCCAGAATAGAGAGGCTCCTCAGGCGGGCAAACTGATCCGGGAGGGACTCCAGGAGGTTCTCCTCCAGAATCAGGACCTCCAGCTCATCCAGCTCCCCGATTTCCGGAGGCAGCGCGGTGATGCGGTTGGCATTGAGGACCAGCTGCTCCAGACGCTCCAGTCTGCCGATGGAGGAAGGCAGCATGGCCAGGAAGTTGCCGCTGAGGGACAGGACTTCCAGTTTCTCCAGCTCCCCGATCTCCTCCGGCAGGGTATTGATCTTGTTATCATTGAGATAGAGGACCCGGAGCCCCTTGAGCTTAGCGATTTCCGGAGGGATCACCTCCAGGGCCTCGCTACTGAGATCCAGATAGGTGAGATTCCGGAAGATGCCGATACCCTTCATGGAAAGGATATTCTTGTTCTTGATCATCAGGCTCCCCACTTTGTCCGCATCATCCTGGGTGACCTTCTCTTCATCCTCCTTCCCCAGAATCAGGGACAGCTCTTTGCGCAGGCTGTCATCCGGGAAGATTTCCTTCATCGTGCCCAGGCTTTCTGCAGCCAGAACCCCTGGAGCCAGGAGCAGGACTCCCATCAGGGCAAACAGGGCAGCAGGGGCCAAGATCCTCTTCATCATCGCATTCCATCCTTCACAGCTTTTTATCCATTATATCAAATGTGCCAGCCAATACAAAGGATTCTTTCTTTACACCCTCCGCCCCCTCCCCTATACTGAAAAGAAAGGAAAGGAGGGGAAAGGATGCTGGACAGGCTAGAGCTGAAAAGGCAGGGGGCCGGCCCCCTGTACCGGCAGATTGTCCGGGGAATTGCAAGGGAGATCCGGGAAGGGAGCCTCCTTCCCGGCACCAGGCTGCCCTCCATCCGGGAGTTTGCCCGGCTTTACCAGGTGTCTAAGATCACTGTGGAGAACGCCTATCAGATCCTGGAAGCAGAGGGCTATCTGGAAAGCTACAGCCGCAGCGGGCATCAGGTTGCCGCAAGGCCACCGGAGGCCCGGCGCCAGGCAGCCCCGGCCAGGAACCAGGACCCTACCCCTCCGCCCCCCCTCTATGATCTGGAGAGCTATTCCGTGGATCCCCGCTATGTGGATCATGGGAACTGGAAACGCCTGATCAACGAGGTCCTCCGGGACCGCAGCAGGCTTTACCGCTATGGGGACAGCCAGGGTGAGGAAGAGCTGCGCCTGGGAATCAGCCACTATCTCCGGGAATACCGGGGGGTTCAGGGAGAGCCCCAGGAACTGCTTATCGGTGCCGGGACCCAGAGCCTCCTCAGCCTGCTCATCCCCCTGCTGGAAGGAAGGCCCCGGCGCATCCTCTTCCCCCGGGAAGGCTTCCGCCCTGCAGAGGCCCTCTTCCGGAATTTCGGCTACCAGGTCCAGACCTACGGCAGCCTTCTGGAGGAGGGACACCAGGAGGCCCTGGCCTACATCCGTCCCGGAGAATCAGGCCTGTCCACCGCCAGGGAGCGTCTGGCATATCTCGTGGAAGGGCGCAAGCGGGGCCTCTTGTTTCTGGAGGACGACTATAACGGGGAGTTCCGCTGGGGCAACCGGCCCCTTCCCGCCCTCCGCAGCCTGGATCCCACAGGGGAGACCCTCTATCTGGGTTCCTTCTCCGGAGTCCTCATGCCCTCTGTGCGCATCAGCTACCTCCTCCTCTCCCCTTCCGTCCTCCCCGCCCTCCCGGAGACACTCCAAGCCTTCAACCAGACAGCCTCCACCCTGGAGCAGCTGGCCCTGGCCAGCTTCATCCGCCAAGGCTTTCTGGCCAAGCAGGTGCGGCGGATGCGCAAAAGCTATGCCCGGAAATCCGCCCTCCTGGAGGAAGGCCTCCGATCCTGTTTCCCCCAAAGCCACATCCTCCTGGAGAAGGCCAGCACCCTGGAGACCCGGGTACGCTTCCTCTTCCCTGCTTCCCTGGAGGCTGCCCGGAAGAAAGGGGTAGCCCTGAAAGCAACCCCGGTGCCAGGGGAGTATCTCCTGGTCTTTGGCGGTCTGGCAGAAGAAAAGATCCTCCCTGCCCTGGAGGCCCTGAAGGAAGCCTGGACATAAAAAGGCAGCGGTACCAGCCGCTGCCTTTTCCTTTTCCTGCCTCAAGGGATGAGGATCGCCTCTCCATCTTCAAAATAGATGTGCCCTGAGGAATAATTATCTCCGTCAATGGTCAGCACCACGGACTTCACCCCATACCAGCCTCCGAAGGTCCGGGCCAGAGCCTGGAGGAGCATCGCTTCATACCCGCTCCCTGCATTCATCTCCTTCAGGAACTCCCCGGAGAGATCCAGACGGACCCGGTTCCCTCCCTGCAGGAAGAGGACATTGACCTTGGTTCCTGGGGTCAGGACCTGCCCTGCTCCCCCATCCCGGACTTCCTGGGTATATCCCCCCTTATATCCCGCTTCCAGGACCTTCCGGGTGATGTCGTTTGTATGGAATACCGCTTCCGCAGACTTCAGGTAATAGTCTCCCGGATCCAGGCGGGGATAATGGTATTGCACAGGAAGCCTCAGGGGCGCTCCTGTCACCACCTCATCCAAGGTGGAGCTGATCCGGTCTCCCCCGGGGCTCACGAAGACGGTCTGCACCAGGCCGACTCCCTTGGCATAATATTCTGTAATCCGGCTTTCCGCCCCGGCCTCATCCTTGATCAGGCTGGTCACAGCCAGGGCCTCGTAAACCTTCCCTGCCGCCTCTACCTTTTCCTTGGTTCCCAGGATCTCCCTGATCACGCCATCCCCCTGGTCCCAGGATTCTCCTTTCCTGAGAGGCTCCCGGAGGAGGAGGATCTCAGTCTCGGCACCGGTGCGCAGGCCCGGATTCCGAAGATAATCCTCCCGGAAATAGGCTTCCCCCCGCTGGTAGGTCCGGGTCAGGCGGCCCCCTTCAAGCTTCAGGACTTCACTCAGGACCGTCCCCCCGTTATCCTTCCGGAACTGGATCTCCGTTCCCAGGATATAGTCGGTGAACAGGGTATAGCTGGCAAACTCATTGCCTTCCCCTTTGTAACGATAGAGGGTATCCGCCCGGAAGGGGAAAAACTCCTCCAGGCTCCCTGCAATCTCTTCCGGCTTAGGCTCCGGCTTTCCATCCGGCTCTTCCCCGCTGTCTCCGGAGTCCCCGCAGGCTGCAAGGGGCATGAGGATGAAGAGAAATGCCAGAATCAGCAAGGCATGCTTTCTTCTCATATCATCCACCTCCTTCTGCCTTTAGTATATCACAACAGAGAAAAGAAAGGCCCTGGCATTTCCACCAGGGCCTGTTCTCATCCTATCCTATTCCCACTTGCTGACAAAGGCTCCCGAAGCATCGGTGAAGCTTCCGACAATGATCATGATAAGATCTACCAGAGCTCCGAAGCCCAGCAGGCCTCCGGTAAAGAGATAGAGGATTCCCGTCCCGGTCTTCCCCACATAAAAGCGGTGGATTCCCAGATAGCCTACAAACAGGCAGAGAAGCAGGGCGACAAGTCTGGATTTTTCTGATGGCATGATGATGCCTCCTTTCAATGTGATCTCAGCGGTAATACAGCGCCGAAACAGGCGGGCTGATGACCGTATCTGTAGTATTCAGGGTACGCAGGACCACTGTTTCCACTCGGGAGCGGCCCTGGCTCAGGGTCTGGAGGGTGAAGGTCAGAAGCCCGCCGCTTGCAGAAACAGTCCCCTGTAGCTGGGTATTCCCATAGAAGCCCTCCGGCAGCAGGAGGCTCCCATCCCTGTAAAGCCGTCCATCCCGGAATTCCAGGAGATGGCTGCCACCGGTGTCTGACTGGCTGATCTCTTCCCCATAAGCCAGTTCTTTCTTCAGTTTTTCTTCCACGGTACTGAGGATCAGGCGGCTTTCGCTTTCCCAGGCGCTCTCCACAAAAATCTTCCCGGCCACCTGGGTAAAGGTCAGGAGGCCCGCCATAACCAGGGCGGAAACAGCCACTGTAGCCACTACTTCAATGAGGGTGAAGCCCCTCTTCCCCAGCCTCTTCATGGTGTGCCTCCCGGACGGAAGAGGGTCAGGCTGGCTTCTTTCCCCTCTCCTGTCTCTGTGGCTGTATGGTAGGTTCCTTCCACAGTGACCAGGGAGGTGCCGGCCTGGAAGGTGACAGTTCCTGGAGTCCCGGGGACCAGTCCCTGTTCCAGGGCATTCTCATTGCTCCGGCTGCTCTCATACAGGAAGCCGCCCAGCTCATAGCCCCGGATAATCAGGGTGGTTCCCTGGTAGATGCCCAGGGAGATGATAGACAGCATAGCCATGGCGGCTACCACTTCCACCAGGGTCATGCCCCGGCGGTTCAGCTTTCTTCCCATCTTCATGCCCTCTCCTTTCCTTACCAGCCCCCGGGGAGATACCGCCCGGCCTGCCAGGAGGCATCCCCTCCCTGGCGCCCCCGGTACTCCAGCAGGATCCTGAGCCCGTTGACATCTGTCAGCGCCCCCACCCGGAGCTGTCCGTAAAAGAGGGAGTCTGTCCCTGTGCCATTACGGGTATGCAGGGTGGAGGCAGGCCCGCCATAGACAATGGCCGTGGAGCCGCTATCCAGATAGAGCTGGGCGCTTCCCTCCAGAAGGAAGATGACCTGAGGTGCTGTGGCGCCCCCTGGATCCAGGGGTCCGTTCAGGGTCAGGGTCACCCCGTCTCTTACAATGAGATAGGCCGGATTCCCCGGGCTGACGCTGGCAGCCAGATCCCCTCCCAGATCATTCACCGTGGCACTGGAAGAAACCGCATAATAACTGCCTCCGCTCAGAGTCATCCCGGGGGTATAGGGTGTCCCAGCGCTCCTGACCCAGGAGGGGGCTGCATCATACAGATCCTTCTGGGCCTGGGTGATGGCGGATAGATTGGGACAGTAGCTGGGGGAGCTGGGGCTGACAAGCCCGGATATGGGAGACTCCCTCCTGGTGTAAGTATCACCCTGAATAGTCACCACTGCATTGTTCCGGATGGTCAGGGTGCCCCTTCCTGTATAGAGGCTCCCCCCCATGGTAAAGGAGGCGTTGTTCCTTACCGTAGGGGTATCCTCATAAATCAGGAGATCCCCGGCCAGTTCCAGGAAGCCCCCGGCCAGAGTGAAGTCGTTCCCGGCTACGACCAAGGGGATTGCATTATTGCTAAGAATCAGACCCCGGCCGGCTTTGTAACTGAATTCTGTAAGATAGAAAGAGGGCAGATCCTCCACCGTCCCCCCTCCCGGGGCATACAGAAGCTCCCGGGACATGGTCCGGGAGGCTGAGCCCACTGTAGCCCGGACTACTGCCAGATAATCTCCGGAAGGCAGCTTTCGGACCTTCCCCTCCAAAGAGCCCATCCCCCCTGCTTCCAGCATCATATTGTCCAGGGGCAGCTCAGCCCCCGGGGCCAGGAGGGCCATCTCCCCTGTAAGCCCCGGATCTTCCGCCAGGACAGCGGCCGTGATGGCATCCAGCCCGCTTCTGGCAGAAAGCTCCGCCTGCTTCCGGTCCCGATCCTCCACCCCCCGGGCGGCATAGCGGAACATAATGGGCTGGAGTGTGAGGAGAAGGAGGCTGAGGACCGTGGTTACAGCCAGCACTGCCAAAAGAACAGAGCCCCGCTCCTTCAGGATCCGGGCTTTCATCCTACTGCTCCTTCAGCATCAGGATCTCAAGCCCCAAGGTATGGACATAGGTCTCCCCCTGGACTTCCAGATTCAGATGGCGCAGTTTCAGATAGGAGGTCTGCTCCATGGTCCCCATGAGATTCAGGAGATCGGCCAGCTTCCCTTCCAGGGTCAGGGTCAGATAGACCCGCTGGAGGTTCTCATAGACAGGCTCCTCAGGAGCAGGATCTTCCATGGAAAGACGCAGGGGGCGCAGGCCCTGGGCCAGAGCCAGGGCTGTGAAAGTCCTGTCCAGCTCCTCTCTGGAGCGATAAGGGCTGAGCTCCTTCTGAAGGAGCTTTTCAAGGCCCTTGGCCTGCTGCTGATAGCTGGCTTCCAGGGCATCCGCCCTGCCATCCTGATTGAAGAGAAGGCTTCTGGCCAGCAGCAGGTTGCTGTTTGCCTCCTTGGCCCCATCCCCCTTCTTCAGTTCCGGGAGGATGAGATACTGGGCAAAGAGAGCCAGAACCCCCACAAAAATCAGGAGGGCCAGGAGCCGCACTTCTCTCTTCTGTAGTTTCATCATAACCCCCTATTTCAGCGTGCACACAGCCAGGAAGGAATACTCCCCTTTCCTGCTGCTCTCATAGCCGCTATACTCAACCTGGCTGAAAAGCCCGGTATCTTTTAACGCCCCCACATAGCGGGAAGCGCTGAATTCGCTGGTACCCACACCCTGAATGAGGATCCTTCCGGCCTCCCCATCCCCTTCCAGCCTTTCCAGGGCCACATCCTCCCCGGCAGTCTGAATCAGGAGCAGAAGGGTATCCCGGGTCAGGTCTTCAAAGGCAGCCCCTTCCCCTCTGGCCTCTGCCAGATCCTCCAGAATCCCGGGGATTCTGGCCAGGAGGCTCTGCTTGGATAGGAGCTCTTCCAGCTTATCCCCCTCCCTGGAGGAGCTGATTTCCTCCCGGAGGGCTCTGTTTTCCTCTTCAAGAGACAGGGTCCTGTTGCGAGTGAAAAGATAGCCTCCTGCAGCAACAAGGAGGGAGAAGGCTGCTGCCAGAAGGAGGAACTCCCGGGTAGAGAGCTTCCTCTTCTTTTTCCGGGAGGAGCGCAGGATTTCCTTCCCTCCCTTGGCGGCCAGGCCCATGAGGCAAGGCAGGGGATTCCCCTCCTGGGATGGGATTCCCTCAGCCTTTCCTGCATCCTCCAGGAGAAGGCTGGGAAAGCGGCTCCGGAGGAAGTCCAGGACATCTTTCTGGAAGCCGCTGAAATAGATGGCGGTAAGGGGATTGGCAGATTTTCTGGAGCGGTCGAACTGGACAAGGTAAGAGATCTTCTGGGTCAGCTCTTCCTCCCAGGCGGGGGAGCCTGGCTCTCCCAGAAGGCGGCTGCGGTCCGTGAGGACATAGGCCCCTTGATCAAAGAGGATGGAGAGGAGGTTTTCCCCCTCCAGAATCTCCAGGAAGCAGGTCTGCCCATTAAGGGCCTTGCTGGAAGCCAGGAAGTCCTCTGCTGCCAGCTGCAGGGTGAGAACCCCTCCCAGTGAGATCCCGGCTTCCCGGAAAAGGCTGATATAGCTTTCAAGAAGGTCTTTGGGCACCCCTTGGAAATAGCTGCGGCGCCCCCCGGGGATCTTCACCTGGCGGATTTCCTCCCCCAGGTCCCCTATGGGAGGAAGTCCGGATTCCTGCTGGAGGTAGCTTCGGAACTGGCTTTTCGACATGGCAGGGTGTTCTGCCACCTTCAGGATGGCATTGCTGCTGTTAAGAAGCACCAGGGGCCGCATCAGCAGCCTGCGGTTATCCCGGAGCACCTGGAGGATGGCCTCCCTGTTGATCAGCACCCCATTGGATACAGAACCC
>CAYMDI010000044.1:0-10537 GCA_964389165.1 uncultured Eubacteriales bacterium
CTAAGTATGGTATTGCGTATACCGATGGTACGGAACGCATAACCCAGTTAAATCGACCAGTCGAGAACAATCTGATGACTCAAATCGAGTATCTAACGAGCATGCTATATAGCCAGTTAGGGATCACACAGAGCATATTAGATGGTACTGCTGACGAGAAGACAATGCTTAATTATTATAACAGAACCACCGAACCTATTATCTCAGCTATAGTTGATGACATGAAGCGAAAATTCTTAACTAAAACGGCTAGAACTCAAGGTCAATCTATAATGTTCTTCCGTGATCCATTTAAGCTTGTCCCAGTCGCATCTATTGCTGAAATAGCTGATAAGTTCACAAGGAACGAAATCACATCGTCTAACGAGATTAGACAGGTCATTGGTATGAAACCGTCAACCGATCCTAAAGCTGACGAATTAAGGAATAAGAACCTTAATAGTGCTGAAGGAGCAGAGCCTACACATCCGGCAGACGATTCTACACCAACAATGTAATTCTCACAAGGAGGAAATTCAAAATGGAGAAATACGATTTTAGTGGATGGGCCACCCGTCACAATGTCAAATGCTCCGATGGCAGAACAATCATGCCGGATGCATTTAAACATCACGATGGGCAGGTAGTACCACTCGTATGGAATCACCAGCACAATGATCCCCTGAACATTTTGGGACATGCAAGGTTGGAGCATCGTGACGAAGGAGTGTATGCATATTGCACCTTCAATGATTCCGAAGCAGGAAAGATGACAAAGATCCTCGTACAACACGGGGACGTATCGGCCCTGTCAATATATGCAAACCAGCTTAAACAGAACGGCGGAAACGTGTTACACGGAGCCATTCGTGAGGTAAGCGTAGTTCTCGCTGGGGCTAACCCCGAGGCACTTATTCAATCCGTTATCAAACATGGCGAGATTCAAGACGACGAAGTCGAAATCTACCTAGGAGGGGATATTGCATTATATCATGCTGAAGAGCCCCCAGTAAAAGAAGAAAAAGGAGAAGAACCTATGTCACAGATGTCTCACGCTGAAGGCGCTGGAAAAGAAAAGACCGTTAAAGATGTATTTGATACATTGAACGAGGAACAGAAAACCGTTGTTTATGCTATGATTGGACAGGCACTAGAAGATGCTGGAGCTGATGATGATGAAGATGATGATGAAGGAGACGACAGTATGAAACAGAACGTATTTGACATGGATAACACTGCGGCTGGAAGAGAGAACGTATTGAGCCATTCCGAAATGGAAGCTATTATCTCTGACGCTAAGCGTTATGGAAGCCTGAAAGACAGCGTACTGGCTCACGGTATCGAAAATATCGGATATCTGATGCCGGAAGCTAAGACTTTAGACGCTCCTCCGCAGTTCATTCAGCGGGAAATGGGATGGGTTGGAAAGGTTATGAACTCTGTACATAACACTCCTTTCTCCAGAATCAAATCCACCTTTGCTGATATTACTGAAGCCGACGCAAGGGCTAAAGGTTATATTAAGGGTAACCTGAAGGTTGATGAAGTATTCTCTTTACTTAAGAGAACTACCACTCCGACCACTATCTATAAGAAACAGAAGATCGACAGAGATGATGTAATTGATATTACTGATTTCGACGTTGTTGCTTGGCTGAAATCCGAAATGAGAATGATGCTGGACGAGGAAATCGCTCGAGCCATTCTGGTTGGGGACGGAAGACTTGGATCCTCGGACGATAAGATCAACGAAACCAACATCAGACCTATCTGGAAAGATGACGATCTGTACACCGTTAAATCTCAGATTACTGTGGCTAATGGCGCTTCCGATTCCGTTAAGGCCAAGGCTTTCATTCGTGGAGTCATCAAATCCAGAAAGAGCTACAAGGGTTCCGGAAATCCGACTCTGTACACCACTGAAGATATGCTGACTAACTGTCTGCTTATGGAAGACACCACTGGTCGAGTTATCTACGATTCCGTAGAGAAACTGGCTACCGCTATGCGTGTTAAGGAAATCATCACTGTTCCCGTAATGGAGAACCTGACTCGTGTTGCTGACGATACCAAGACTTACAGCCTGGAAGGTATCATCGTAAACCTGGTAGACTATAATGTTGGTGCTGATAAGGGTGGAGCAGTAAACATGTTCGACGACTTCGACATCGACTACAATGCTCAGAAGTACCTGATCGAAACCAGATGTTCTGGCGCACTGATCAAACCCTACTCTGCAATTGCAGTAGAAATGACCGAAGAGGCTCCTGCTCAGGGTTAAGTAGTTCTATAATTAATCTAATCTAGCAGACGCCGTCTAGGAGTCTATTCGGCGTTTGTTAGTTAAGGAGGAAATTCAAAATGGCTAAATTTTATGGGGAAATCGGCTTCGGCACTAGTATAGAAACATCGCCAGGAGTGTACGAAGATCAAGTAACAACTCGTAATTACTATGGCGATCTAATAAAAAATACCCGAAGACTTCAATCTTCAGGGTCTGTGAACGACGACGTCAACATCTTGAATCAGATCAGTATCGTAGCCGATCCATATGCCAATGAGAATTTCTATACTATGCGGTATGTCAAATTTATGGGTGCTAAATGGAAGATTTCAGACGTCGAGGTCCAGTACCCTAGGCTTATTCTGACTATTGGGGGTGTGTATAATGAGTAATAGAACGGAATTGCAGACTCTCCTTGAGAACCTGTTAGGAAGTAGAAATGTTTATTTTCAACCCCCAGAGTCTATTAAATTAGCTTATCCATGCATAGTCTATAAATTAGACAAAGCCGACAGTACCTTTGCTAACGATAAACCATATTCCAACTCCAAACGTTATTCGGTGACGTTGATTGACAAGAACCCAGATAATGTGTTCGTCGATAAACTCTTAAAGTTACCTATGTGTAGCTTTGATAGGACGTTCTCCGCTGACAACTTAAATCATTATAACTTTAATATTTACTATTAAGGGAGGATTCACTTTTATGAGTAAACTTAAATGGGACGAGACCGGTAAACGGTTTTACGAAACAGGCGTACGTAATGGCGTCCTGTATGTAAGGGACGACACCGGCGCATATCCGGCTGGAGTTCCTTGGAACGGACTTACCTCTGTAACAGAAAGCCCTTCTGGAGCAGAACCCACACCCCTGTATGCCGATGACGTTAAATATCTGACTCTGATGTCTGCAGAAGAGTTCGGAGCCTCCATCGAAGCCTACACATATCCTGACGAGTTTGCTGCCTGTGACGGATCTGCCTCTATCGGTACTGGCGTCACTATCGGTCAGCAGTCCAGAAAGACTTTCGGTCTGTGCTACAGAACTACTGTTGGTAATGATATTGAAGGCGAAGATTTCGGCTATAAACTTCACATCATCTACGGTGCTCTGGCTAGCCCGTCTGAAAAAGCTTATCAGACTATCAATGACTCCCCGGAAGCGATCACTTTCTCCTGGGAAGTTTCCACCACACCGGTTGCAGTAACTGGATTCAAACCGACTGCCTCTTTGGTAATCGACTCCACTAAGGTTGCCGAAGCTAAGATGGCTGCGCTGGAAGAAGTTCTGTACGGTAAGGATGCCACAACTGAACCGGTAGCTCCGGCTGTTGCTGCACGTCTACCTCTGCCTGATGAGATCATGACTCTCCTCGCAGCTGGCTGATGATTGACACCTCCTCTCACTTTTCTCATTTGGTGGGGCCCTCAACTTAAGAGGGCTCTGCCGTTTTTAATCACATTTCTGAAGGGAGTTTTAAAACAATGCTTAAGAAACACATGAAGTATACAGACTTCGACGAGAATGAAAGAGAAGAAGATTTCTACTTCCATTTGACAGAAGCAGAACTCGCGGAGTTGGAACTGTCTCATAACGACGGTCTTACCAAATTCGTAGAAAAAATCATCGCCGAGAAAGACCAAGCACGTCTGGTCGAATTCTTCAAAGACTTTGTTCTGAAGACTGTCGGCGAGAAGTCGTTTGATGGAAAGATGTTCGTTAAGAATCAGCAGATTCGTGAAAACTTTGCCTCTACGCAGGCTTATAGCGATCTGTTCATGGAGCTTGCGACAAATGCTGGCGCTGCTGCTGCGTTTATTAACGCCGTCGTTCCAAAAAAGATCCAGGACAGGATTAATAGCCAGTCCAAGGCTGAATAAGAATACAATATGTTGAATGAAAGGAGATTAAGGGGATGTTAAGACTCGTAATTCCTGCTACCGAATTATTTGACGAGGCAAAACAAGAGTTCGTGTCCTCAAAAGAGCAAGTGTTGCAACTTGAGCATTCCCTAGTCTCCCTTTCAAAATGGGAGTCGAAATGGTTAAAACCGTTCCTGACAAAGGAGAATAAAACTCGAGAAGAGTCAATCGATTACATTCGGTGCATGACCCTAACACAAAACGTACCAGAAAACACATACAACTCCATAACAATGAAGATTATTGATGAAGTTAGCGATTATATAGAAGCCCCAATGTCCGCGACAATCCTTCCAAAAGATGATAAGAAAGGCACTAGTCATGAACAAGTTACTGCCGAACTTATTTATTATTGGATGGTTGCTCTCAATGTTCCTTTTGATCCATGTCAAAAGTGGCATTTGAATAGACTTTTTATGCTAATAAACGTTTGTAATATAAAGACTAGTCCTAAAAAGAAGATGAGCAAGAAGGAACTCATCAGCAGAAACAAGAAACTTAATGACGAGCGAAGAGCTAAATACAATACGAAGGGGTGATCCGAAATGTTCGTACCTTATAATGGTAAGTTTAAAATCAGACAGGCATATAAAGGGCAAAAACATAAAGGCTTAGATTTTGTAGGCTTAGATAATAAGAACATCGTTGTTCCAGAGGATAGTTCTTTGATTATCGAGTTTGTTGGTTGGGATCCACATCCGACAGGGGGAATGGGTCTTTTTATAGTAGGTCGGCGTGTTAAGGATGGCTTGTATGCGTACTTCGCCCACCTAAGCAAAACATATGTTAGTGTTGGCGACTATGCTAGACCCGGAAATCTATTAGGTATCGAGGGTTCTACTGGTCATAGTACGGGAAGCCACCTGCACTATGAAGTAAGAAAGAAACGTGGCGACAACACATCGTTTATTGACGTGTCTCAACTCTGCGGAATTCCAAATGAGATGGGAACGTACGAAGTAGAGGAGGAAGAAGAAATGGTAGATTTCGAAAAACTCACAGACGCTCAAGTAGATAGCCTTGTTAAACGAATATACAAGAGGCTTGGGGAAGAGCCAGTATCTGAATATGCAGAAGAAGCAAGTAAAAAAGCAGTAGAAAGTGGCGTATTCTCTGATGGGGATAAGGACGGAATGGTGGATAATCCGCAGGGTTTTATGAAACGCCAGGAGCTGGCGGTGGTATTAGTACGCTCCGGAATAATAAAGTGAAGACCGAAACGATGAAAAAAGTCGTTGGTTTTTGCCTTGTAAATGGTGTTCTTTGGGTATGGTGTTCATATCTTCTTGCGTATTTAGGACGCGTAGAGATCGCAGAAGACTTATCGAAAGTTGCCGTTACGGAAATAATTGCCGTTGTCTTATTTTATGCCTGTAAATCTTTATTCGAAAACCTTGCAAAGAATAATGACTGGCTTAATAAATCGGACATAGTAAGCAAAACAAAAAATAAAGACGATTGTCCCATCTAAGGAGGCAAGCATGTTACGAATTAAGCACAGAGGTAATTTTAACAAAACAGAAAGATTCCTTACAAACGCAACAAAAGCTAACTACTTGCGAATTTTAGATAAATACGGCCGAGAAGGAGTTGCGGCTCTTGCTTCGGCTACTCCAGTTGACTCTGGTTTAACAGCCAGCTCCTGGGGATATGAAATTAATATTACCGGACGATCATTCTCTATAACATGGACAAACACCAATATGGAAAGCGGTGTTCCAGTCGCCATACTTCTTCAATATGGCCATGGCACAAGAAATGGCGGGTATGTTGAAGGGAAGGATTACATAAATCCGGCAATACAACCTATATTTAAGAAAATTGCAGACGAAATTTGGAAGGAGGTGACTAGCCTATGAAGAGTATTGACAAACGCGTTGTTGAGATGCAATTTGACAACAAACAATTCGAACGTGAAACTCGCACAACTATGAATACTCTTGAAAACCTTAAAAAAGGGCTTAATATGGAAGGCGCTGTACGTAGTTTTTCTGAGCTTGATAGAGCTGCAAAGTCTGTCAATCTCTCACACATCGCTGAAGGGGTTGACGCCATAGCTAGTAGATTCACAGCGCTTGGTATAATGGGCGCCACGGTCCTTGCAAATTTGACGAACGCGGCAGTCAACGCTGGAAAAACAATAATCTCTGCGTTAACAATAGATCCAGTAAAACAAGGACTTACCGAATACGAGACAAAAATCAATGCAATACAAACAATATTGACAAACACCGCAAGTAAAGGAACGACATTAGAAGATGTAAATAAAGCGTTAGCCGAACTCAATAAATATTCCGACCAAACGATATATAATTTTGCCGATATGACAAAAAACATTGGAACTTTTACGGCGGCTGGTGTAGACCTTGAAACGTCTATTGGGTCAGTTAAAGGTATTGCTAATATAGCCGCCTCATCTGGCGCAAGTTCCGAAGATGCATCAAGAGCGATGTACCAACTTTCTCAAGCTATAGCTTCAGGAACAGTTAGACTTCAGGACTGGAATTCAGTACAAAACGCTAATATTGGTGGGGAGAAGTTTAAACAAGCGTTAATAGACACTGGAAAAGAACTTGGAAGGAACGTTCCAAAGATTGAAGATTGGAGGGAATCCCTCGAGAATGGCTGGTTATCGGCAGAAGTAATGACCAAAACGCTTAATAAGTTTGCTAATGATGAGACGATGACTAAACTGGCCGGTGAAGTTACAACGTTCACAAAACTATTCGACACCATGAAGGAATCTGTTGGATCTGGTTGGGCAGTCTCTTGGGAACATATCATTGGCAACAAGGCCGACGCAACTGAAATGCTCACAAGCATAAAGGTTGCTTTTGATAATTTAATAGCGCCGTCTACAAACGCTCGCAACGAGATGCTTGCCTTCTGGAATGCTAATGGCGGCCGTGATGCGCTCATTAACTCATTTACGAACGCATTCAAAGGTCTTTCGTCGGTACTTACTCCGATTCATGAAGCATTTAGAGAGATCTTCCCGGCAATGACTGGTGAAAGACTTGTTGAGATAACCAAGAGCGTTGAGGCCTTTACTGAAAAACTCAAAATAGGAGACCAAACAGCTTCCTATATCAAGACCACATTCAAAGGCCTCTTTTCTCTATTGGATATCGGCGCTCAAGTAATTGGAACTGTCGTTAAAGGTATTGGTATGCTATTTGGTGTAACGATGCCTGCCGGAGAGGGCGTTTTATATCTGACAAGTAGAATCGGGGAGTTTATCTCATCTGTTGACGACGCCATAAAGGCGTCCGGAGTTCTTACCGGAATCCTTGAAAAGTTGAAAGACGTCTTAGCAAAAATACCAAACTCCTTTGACGGATTTGATAAAGTTCCTGAAATGTTCTACAACTTAGCAGAGGGAATTGGCAAAGCGTTTGATTATATCAGTGAAAACATTTCAAATGGGCTTGAAAACTTCAGTCTTGAACGAATGTTTGCAATCATTGATGGCGGTCTATTCGCGGCTATACTTCTTGGCGTAAGAAAGTTCGTTAAATCTTTGACCGATGTTGTAGACAATGGTAGCAGTTTCTTGGATAGTATAACCGGAATACTTGATGGTGTTAAAGATAGTCTTGTGGCTTACCAGAACCAAATCAAAGCCGGAACCATCATGAAGATTGCAATATCGGTAGGTATATTGGCGGCGGCACTCGTTGCTTTATCTACTATTGACCCAGATAAACTGGTGTCTTCGTTATCTGCTATGAGCGTGATGTTCGCTGAACTCATTGGTTTTATGGCGGTATTCGATAAGTTCGTTGCTGGTCCTGGACTTAAATCTATAATCACTCTCCCGCCAATGTTACTCGCTCTATCCACTTCGATTCTTATCCTTTCGGTCGCAATGACCAAATTAGCTGAGCTTGACTGGAAAGGAATCGGGAAAGGTCTAACAGCCGTAGGCGTATTATGTGCTGAACTTGTTCTATTTATGAGAACGGTGGACGCTTCTGGGCTCGGCGTACGTAGCGGTCTCGGAATTCTACTCTTGGCTAGCGCCTTACTTGTACTGGCACAAGCTGTGAAGTCGTTCGGCTCAATAGACACGGGCGTATTAATTAAAGGACTAATGGGTGTTGCGGCTGTCTTGGCTGAGATCGCGTTGTTTGTTAAAATGACAGGCGATGCGAAAGGTGTTATAACCACTGCAATCGGTTTGACAATTCTTGGAGGAGCGATGCTCATATTCTCTAAAGCGATTGAGAGTATGGGAAGCATGTCTCTTGAACAGATTGGGAAAGGTCTTCTTGCTATGGCTGGAGCATTAACCGCAATCACGCTTGCTCTTAACTTCATGCCTAAGGGCATGGTTGTTACTGGAGTTGGTCTTATTGCTGTTGCAACTGCTCTAGTTATCTTGTCTAGCGCTCTACAGAATATGGGCGGTATGTCTTGGGACGAGATAGGAAAAGGACTAGTGACTCTGGCTGGTTCACTAACGATCATCACGGTTGCTATGAATTTCATGACAACTGCTCTGCCTGGGGCTGCTGCTTTACTAGTTGTTGCTGGCGCATTAGCTATCCTGACGCCTGTGCTGAAAGCTTTAGGCACCATGTCCTGGGGCGAAATTGGCAAAGGGCTACTGACATTAGCCGGAGCATTTGTCGTTCTCGGTGTGGCTGGGTTAGTTCTCACGCCTCTGATCCCTTCTTTATTAGGGTTAGGCGCCGCAGTAGTATTAGTTGGCGTTGGTTGTTTAGCGGCTGGTGCTGGAATACTAGCGCTTTCTGCGGGATTAACTGCCTTATCTATAGCTGGTACAGCCGGCGTGGTGGCTCTCGTAGCTATCGTTACTGGTTTGATAGGGCTCATTCCAATGGCTCTACAAAAACTTGGAGAGGGCGTATTAGCTTTTGCTAGTGTAATTGCAGACGGAGGAACGGCTATTACGGGCGCTTTCACGACAATTATGTTATCTCTAATCGATGCGATACTCGTTGTCGTTCCAAAAATAGTTGATGCTGGAATACTACTTTTGATTAAACTTCTTGAGGGTATTTCTGCAAATATCTACAAAGTAACCGTTCTTGCTATCGATATCATGGTTAAATTCATAGAAGGAGTCGCGTCAATGCTCCCTCGTCTTACGCAGGCTGGTTTCGATCTGATCATATCCTTCATTGATAGCCTCGCGATAGCAATTGAGAATAACTCTGAACGGCTGACCGAATCATTCTTAAATCTTGGAACGGCGATGATCGACGGTCTGGTTAATGGTCTATTAGCTGGGGTCAATAAAGCTATTGACACGGTTCAAGGGATTGGGTCGTCTATTATTGACACTTTCAAGAACGTCCTTGGAATTCATTCCCCATCTCAAGTGTTCTATGATGCTGCCGGAAATATAATCGGCGGGCTGACGAACGGTCTGAATGATGGGAAACCAAAGGCTGTTTCCACTGCTAAGAATTTAGCCGATGAATCCTTAAAGGCGGTCCGTGATACTTCTGCTGCTGTATCCGTAGAGAATGGAAAGTACATTGTTGATGGTATTGTAATCGGAATGGTTAGCAAACAACCCGACATGTACGAAGCCTCGAAACTCCTCGCAAGGGCCGTCCAGAATGGCCTGATCGAGGAACAACCGAGATTTACCAATATTGGTGATACAGAAGCTACGGCATTCTTAACAGGCCTCTCTGAGCAGGCAATCATTGACAAAGCTTGGGCTTCCGGTGTTAAAATCTCATCTTCTGCTTGGGAAGGTGCTAAAAGTACGGCTGAGCAAATGGCTGCGGCAGGTACTGCTGCTGGGCAAGCCTATATCGACGGTCTGAATGAAGCGGCTAAGAAGGCTGCAGCGGCGGCGGAAGCAATCGCTAACAAAGCAGCATCCGGAGGGTATAGTAAGGCTTTCAAAGCTGAGACTGAAGCTATAAGGAACGGATCAGCGTACAGCCTCGACCAACTTAGTAAGTTGACAGACGCAGAGGCTAAGAAGTATTACGAAGCTGGTGGCGGAGCCGCTGGCAAAGCTGCAGTTGAGGCAGGAAAGAACACTAGTTCTGGCCTTGCTTCTGGCATTACATCTGGAGCAAAAGCGGTTAGCAATGCTGTCAAGACTGTTACTTCTGGCGCAGTTAGCACAATAAAGAAGACCCTTGGTATCAATTCCCCATCTCGAGTGTTTATGGAAATGGGCGAATACTCAATCCTCGGTTTCGTTGAAGGTATTAAAACTTTAGCGTCATCTAGGATCGCCGACATCATAAATGATTCGATTGGCTCTGCTCCAGTAATTCGTCCGGTATTAGACCTCGATGAAATTCAAAATGGGATGAAGGGCGTATCAAGAATGCTTGGAACGGAAAATGACCTAGCAAT
>CAYMDI010000045.1:0-10474 GCA_964389165.1 uncultured Eubacteriales bacterium
GGAGACGGGAGTGGGAATAAGAATGTGGAGGCTGTCTCCTCGGGGATCCTGCCTTTGGATCTTGCCATGGGCATCGGGGGCTATCCCAAAGGCCGGATTATCGAGATCTATGGTCCTGAGTCATCCGGGAAGACTACGGTCACCCTTCATGCAGTGGCATCAGTACAGCGCCAGGGTGGCACAGCTGCCTTTATTGACGCAGAGCATGCCCTGGATCCCCTCTATGCCCGGAACCTCGGGGTAAATACGGAAGAGCTGCTTGTTTCACAGCCGGATACTGGGGAACAGGGGCTGGAAATTGCAGAGGCCCTGGTCCGCAGCGGGGCCGTAGATATCATCGTTGTGGATTCTGTAGCCGCATTGGTGCCACGGGCGGAAATCGAAGGGGAGATGGGGGATTCCTTCATCGGGCTTCAGGCCCGCCTCATGTCACAGGCTCTCCGGAAGCTGGCTGGCGTTGTGAGCAAATCCAATGCCATCATCATCTTCATCAACCAGCTGAGAGAAAAGGTCGGGGTGATGTTTGGTAATCCTGAAACTACCACAGGGGGACGGGCTCTGAAATTCTATGCATCTGTACGGATTGACGTCCGCCGCATCGAGAATATCAAGAAGGGCGTAGACATCATCGGCGTCCGTACGAAGGCGAAAGTCGTGAAGAACAAAGTGGCTCCGCCCTTTAAGGTAGCTGAGTTCGATATCCTCTATGGGGAAGGAGTCTCCAAAGACGGCTGTGTCCTGGACATCGCCGCAGATATGGATATCGTCTCCAAGTCCGGCGCCTGGTACAATTACGGAGAGGAGAAGCTTGGGCAGGGTAGGGACAATGCCCGTCTCTTCCTGAAACAGCATCCTGAAATCATGGAAGAAATCGAAGGGAAAGTCATGGCTGCTGCCATGGCACACCTGAATCCGGTGCCTGAGGAAGCCCCTGAAAGCAATGAAAAGCTCTAAAGAGTACGCAGCCTTCCTGCTCTCCAGAAGGGATTACCCTCAGGGGGAGCTGAAGGAGAAGCTCTTGGGGAAGGGATATGACCCGGAAGAGGTGGAAAGCCTCCTCCGGGATTTCAGAGAGAGGGGCTGGCTGGATGACAGGCGCTTTGGCGCAGCCTGGATCCGCAGCCGGATTCCCGAGGGGAAGAGCAGGAACGCTCTGCTAGCGGGCTTGCTGCGCAAGGGTCTGGATCCAGGCCTGGCCAGAGAAATCCTCCAGGAAGCCTGGAGCGGCCAGGAAGAAGAGACGGCTTTGCGCAGGCAGATCGAAAAGTACCGCAGGAGCGGCCGGCCTCCGGAACGCTCAAAAATGATCAGCCGCCTTATGGGACGAGGCTTTCCCCAGGGGCTGATTGTCAAATTGCTTGATGAAGAGGCAGATTAGGGGTGGTCTATTGACAATCCCTTCACATTTTTCTAAAATTAACAACAGATGGATACTACTGTAAAAAAGTGCGTGAACTATAGATATTTATGGTGTTGAATATATTTTTTTTTTGGGATTGCATGAATTTCATAGAGGAAGAGTATATGCTTTTTTACGGCGACATGTTAGGTATATCCATCTAACATGTTTTTTTATATAAGGAGGAGAGGCAATGAACAATATTCTGATCCCCATAGCAGCCGCCGCCGTGATCTTGGGTTTTCTTGTCGGCTATCTGATCCGCAGAGCTACTGCGGAAGGCAAGCTGAATAATGCCACGGAAAGAGCCAAAGAGATTGTTGAGGCCGCAGAACGGGAAGCGATATCCAAACACAAAGAAGCGATTATCGAGGCCAAAGAACAGATTCAGAAAATGAAGGAAAAGATGCATGAAGAGATCACCAAAGAGGAGCGTGACCGTAAGAGCGAATGGGGCCAGACGGAAAAACGCCTTCATGTGAAGGAAGACATGCTGGATAAGAAACAGCTCAGCCTGGACAGCAAGGAAGAGGAAATCCGCCGTCAGGAAGAGGAAGCAGAAGCGCTTGCCCGGGAAGCCCGTCAGCTGCAGGAACAGGCGTTGGTCAAGCTTCAGGAGATTTCCGGGATCTCTACAGAGAAAGCCAAGGAATACCTCCTCAACAATGTAGAGCAGGAAATCCGGGAAGAGACAGCTGTGCTGATCCGGGATCTGCGGGAAAAAGCCAAGGAAGAAGCAGATAAAGAAGCAAAGGAAATCGTGGTGCGTGCAATCCAGCGCTGTGCTACAGACCATGTGGCAGAAGCGACAGTCTATGTTGTGAGCCTGCCTAATGATGAAATGAAAGGCCGGATCATCGGCAGGGAAGGCCGGAATATCCGGACCATAGAAACTCTTACAGGCGTGGACCTTATCATTGATGACACGCCGGAAGCCGTGGTTCTTTCCGGCTTTGACCCGGTCCGCCGTGAAATTGCCAGAATCACTCTGGAAAAGCTGATTACTGACGGACGGATTCATCCAGGCCGGATTGAAGAGACTTATGAAAAGGCTAAGCTTGAAGTGGAAAAGGCCATCAAGGAAGCAGGGGAGCATGCTCTCCTGGAGGTGGGAATCAGCCGCATCCATCCGGAACTGGTGAAGCTTATCGGCAGGCTTAAATACAGAACAAGCTATGGGCAGAATATCCTGAAGCACTCGATTGAAGTCGCTCATCTTGCAGCCAATCTGGCTTATGATCTGGGAGCAGATCCGGATATAGCAAGAAGGGCAGGCCTCCTTCACGACATCGGTAAGGGCCTGGACCATGAGCTGGAAGGCACCCATATCGAAATCGGGGTCAAGCTGCTTCAGAAGTACAAAGAAAACCCGGCTGTCATCCATGCGGTAGAGGCGCATCATGAAGATGTGGAGGCTGCTACCATGGAGGCCATGATCATCCAGATTGCTGACAGCCTCTCTGCTGCCAGACCAGGAGCCAGAAAGGAAACCCTTGACTCCTATATCAAACGCCTGCAGAAACTGGAAGAAATCGCTGACAGCTTTGAAGGAGTTGAAAAATCCTACGCGATTCAGGCTGGGCGGGAAGTCCGGATCATGGTCAAGCCGGATGCGGTAGATGACCTGGAAACCATCAATCTTACCCGGAATATTGTGAAGGAAATCGAAGCGGAGATGGATTATCCGGGACAGATCAAGGTCATGGTCATCCGGGAGACCCGAACCGTAGACTATGCCAAATAGGCTTGCGGCGCTGTAAGGGTATTTATGAAAATATTATACTTTGGTGATATAATAGGGACGAAGGGAATGAAGGCCCTGGGGAGCTTTCTCCAGAGCTACCTTCCCGAGCATCCTGCTGATTTCATTTTTGCCAATGGGGAGAATGTGGCAGGAGGCCGAGGCATCACCAAAAAGCATTTTCAGGAACTTAAAAGCCTGGGAGTGGATGGGGTGACCACCGGGAATCATGTCTTCGACAAGCGGGAGATCTACGGACAGCTGAAGGAGGTGCCGGAGATCCTCCGGCCCCTGAACTATCCACCGGGTACTCCGGGGATGGGCTATCATGTCTTTGAAAAGCGAGGCATGAGGGTAGGGTTGCTGAACCTCCATGGCCGGGTATTCATGAATAATCTGGACTGCCCCTTCCGTCGGAGCGATGAGGCCCTGCGCCAGCTCAGGGAGGAGGCATCCGTAATACTGGTGGACTTTCATGGAGAGGCCACCAGCGAGAAGAAAGCTCTGGGGTACTATCTGGACGGCAGGGTCACTGCAGTCCTGGGGACCCATACCCATGTACAGACCAATGACCCCCAGCTGCTGCCCAAGGGAACCTTCTTTCTCACAGATCTGGGAATGATCGGTGCAAAAACAAGTATTCTGGGCGTGAAGCGGGAGGTCATCCTCAATCATTTCCTCACGGGCCTCCCCTTCCGGGTAGAAGTGGAAGACCAGGGGGTGGCTGTCATTAACGGTGTAGAACTGGATATTGACGATGCGGGGAGAGTATCCTCCCACAGCCTCATCAATTTTGAGGTATGAGCCAACATAAAGGAGGCAAACACATGGAAGTCCTGAAAGTATCTGCCACATCAAAGCCGAATCTTGTTGCAGGGGCCATGGCAGCCATGATCCGGGAACAAGGCAGCGTGGAACTCCAGACTGTAGGAGCGGGGGCCCTGAACCAGGCTGTCAAGGCCGTGGCCATCGCCAGAGGCTTCCTGGCTCCAGGAGGCATAGATATCTACTGCCTGCCAGCCTTTACAGAGATTGAGATTGACGGAGAGAAGCGCACAGCCATCAAACTGGTTGTGGAAACACGGAAATAAGGTCAGAAAAGGAAAGAACTGCAGGGCTTCCTGTGGTTTTTTCGTGATAAACGGATAGAAGCATTCCCCGGGAAGGGGCTATCAGAAGGAGATGCAGATGCGGACGACCCAAGAAATCCGAGAGGAATTCCTGAAATATTTTGAAGAGCAGGGGCACAGGAGGCTTCCCAGTTCCTCCCTCATTCCTGCGGAGGATCCAACGCTGATGTTTGTCAATGCAGGGATGGTCCAGTTCAAGAATGTCTTTCTGGGCCTGGAAAAGAGAGAGTATGACAGAGCGGCTACAGCTCAGAAGTGCCTGCGCATCAGCGGAAAACACAACGATTTTGAAGCGGTGGGGCGTACCCCGCGGCATCATACATTCTTCGAAATGCTGGGAAACTTCTCCTTCGGAGACTATTTTAAAAGAGATGCCATCTCCTTTGCCTGGGAATTCATTACAGAAGTTCTGAAAATCCCTCAGGAAAAGCTTTGGGTCACCATCTACAAGGAAGACGATGAGGCTGGAGAACTCTGGCTCCAGGAAACCGCCTTACCCAAAGAGCGGCTGGTGAAACTGGGGGAGAAAGACAATTTCTGGTCAATGGGAGATATCGGACCCTGCGGCCCCTGTACGGAGATTCACTATGACCGGGGAGAGGCCTATTCCTGCGGTGAAAATTGCGGTCTGGGGCACTGTGAATGCGACAGGTATACTGAAATCTGGAACCTTGTATTCATGCAATACAACAGGGATGAGACGGGGAAACTCACACCCCTGCCGAAGCCCAGCGTAGATACTGGCATGGGTCTGGAACGGATTGCAGCTGTCCTCCAGGGTGTGGACAGCAACTATGAAACGGATCTTTTCAAGCCGCTGATCGGCAAGGTAGAAGAGCGAGCCGGAATCCCTTATGATAAAGGAGACCCTGGTTTCCCCTTCCGGGTGATTGCAGACCATATCCGCTCCAGTTCCTTCCTGATTGCTGACGGCGTATTACCTGGTAATGAAGGGCGTGGATATATCCTGCGCAGAATCATCCGCCGGGCTGTACGATATGGCCGGACCCTGGGTCTGGAGAAGCCTTTCCTTCATGAACTGGTTGATACCCTTGAAGGCCTCATGGGGAGCGCCTACCCTGAACTGACAGAGAAGAAGGATTTCATCATCAAAGTTCTAAGGGTGGAGGAGGAACGCTTTCTTGAGACCCTGAGCGAAGGGCTACAGCTTACAGAATCCATCCTCCTGGAGATGAAGAATCAGGGACGCACGATCATGAAGGGAGAGGAAGCCTTCCAGCTTTATGATACCTACGGATTTCCCGTGGAGCTCACAGAGGATGTCCTTAAGGAACACGGCTGCACCTTGGACTCCAAAGGCTTCCGGGAGGCCATGGAAGCCCAGCGGGAACTCACCCGGATCAAAAGCGCCAAGAACGAATTCCGCCAGAGCATGTCCCTTTCCAGAGAATTCATCAAGCTGCAGGATACAAGCTTTCTTGGCTATGACACAATGGCCGCACAGGGAAAGATTATTGGAATCTTCACTGTAGAAGGGATTCCCTTGGATGTCCTTCCCGCGGATGAGACTGGTATCCTCATAACAGATCAGACCCCTTTTTATGGAGAGAGCGGGGGTCAGATCGGGGATCAGGGCTGGCTCCTTTGGGAGGAGATACCTATGGCCAGGGTAGAGGATGCCCGGAAGTCAGCGGAGGGGCGTATTTACCACATAGTCACAGCCATGAAGGATATCCGCAATGGTCAGCCAGTCCTTCTGCAGATTGAAGAAGAACGGCGCAGAGCGATCATGCGCAATCATAGCGCGACCCATCTCCTGCACAGAGCTCTGCACCAGGTGCTGGGAGAACACGCCACTCAGAAGGGCTCCTATGTAGATGACCACTATCTCCGTTTTGATTTTTCCCACTATGAGCTTCTGACAGAAGAAGAGCTTGTCAGAATTGAGGACGCAGTGAATCGCTACATTCTCAGCGCTGCTCCTGTGATGACACAGAATCTTCCTGTTTCCGAGGCGAAAAAACTTGGGGCAATGATGATCTTCGGGGAAAAATATGGCGATACGGTAAGGGTTGTGGAAATGGGGGAGATCTCCAAGGAGTTCTGCGGCGGAACCCATGTCTCCAATACAAGCCAGATCGGATCGTTCAGGATTTTAGGGGAAAGCAGCATCGGTGCAGGCCTGAGGCGTATTGAGGCGGTAACCGGCCTTGAGGTCCTCCGGCTGGCCAGGGAGAAAGACAGCCGCCTGAAGGACCTTTCCCAGGTGCTGAAAGTCCCCGCCCGGGAGCTTCTGCCTAAAGCAGAACAGCTTGTAAAGGAACTGAAGGAACTGAAGGACGAAAAGCAGAAGCTCTCACAGGAGGCTGCAAAGGCACAGGCCGGGCAGGCCGCAGAGAAGATCAGGGTCATTCAAGGGATTCCCTGTATCGTAGAAAGCTTTGACGGGAAATCCATGGAAGAGCTCCGGGATCTGGCTGACCTGTATCGGGACAAATGCGGATCGGTCCTAGTGGTTCTGGGCTCCAGGGAAGGGGCCAAAGCCAGCCTGCTGGCAGCGGCTACGAAGGACCTGGTGGCCAAGGGCATCCATGCAGGGAATATCATCCGTGCTATTGCACCTCTTGTAGCAGGGGGAGGCGGAGGCCGTGCAGAAATGGCACAGGCCGGCGGCAAGGATCCGAAGGGCCTTGAAAAAGCCCTTGATCAGGTGGAAAACCTTATAGAATCGATACCGGGAACGGGGAAAATGGAGGTGTAGGATGAATCCGATGGATGACACAATGAGATATTCCGGAGATGAGATGGCGGAACAGACCATCAGGGATATTCTGGCCAAGGTTTATGGCGCCCTGGAGGAAAAGGGATATAATCCGGTGAATCAGATTGCCGGCTATCTCCTGTCAGGGGACCCGGCATATATCACCAGTTACAACAATGCCAGAGCCCTGATCCACCAGATCGACAGGGATGAAATCCTGCGTCACCTGGTCCGGGCCTATCTCAAATAGATGCGCTTTCTGGGCATTGATCTGGGAGGCCGGCGTATCGGCCTGGCCCTCAGCGACCGGACAAACACCATAGCAGGTTCCTTGGGTTATGTTTCCCCCAGGCAGGCTCTGGAAGAGATCTTCAGGCTTGTTGAGCAGGAGGATATCACCCATATCATTATCGGACTGCCGCTGCATATGAATGGAGACAGAGGAGAGGGAGCCCGGAAGGCAGAGGAATTCGGGGAATCCCTCCAACTCCTCCTGCCCCAGACAGCCATCCTCTTTGAGGATGAACGGCTGACGACAGTCACAGCCCAGCGGGTCCTCATTGAAGGGGATCTGAGCAGGAAGCGGCGTAAAGAGAAGGTGGATGCCCTGGCGGCTGCCCTGATTCTGCAAAAGCATCTGGACAGAAGGAAATGACAGGGCGTGCTTCCTATGATATAATGGAAAAAATATGCCAGAAGGGAATTGAATGATGGAAAACATCGATGAGAAAGACATTGTCGTCCTGACAGATGAAGAAGGACTGGAGCACCAGTTCATCATTGTGGATATGGTGGAAGTAGAGGTGGGGGTTTATGCCTTGCTGATGCCTCTTGAAATCCAAGGGGAAGAGGACGACTATTATGTCATCATGAAAGTGGAAGAAGATGGGGAGGAGCAGATCCTGATGACCATTGAAGATGATGCTGAATATGAGGCAGTAGCCCGTATGATTGAGGATTTTTATGATGCCGAAGACGAGGGAGACCAGGAAACTGTCGAATCCATCCGTTAGGAGCAGAAGAGGCAGCGCCCTTGCGCAACGTTCTGGTGGCAGAACCAGGACCGCTACAGGAAAACGGAAATCAGGCGATAGCAATAGGAAGATCCCTATCATCTTCCTATTGCTATTTGTCATCTTTGCAGGAGGCTGGGGCATCCTGTCAGCTTTCAGCGCCCCAAAAGGAAGTGGCGAGCAGACAGTGATCATTGAAAGCGGGGCTTCTGCATCCTCCATCAGCGAGCAGCTGAAGGAAGAGGGAATCATCCGCTCTCCCTGGGCTTTCCGCACCTATACCCGCCTGTTTGCCAATGGCGGCGAATTTAAGGCGGGAACCTACCTGGTGGAGAAGCCTATCACCTTGAAGGCCCTCACACGCCTCCTGCAGGAAGGCTCCAATGTTGCCGGTGGCATTAAGGTTACGGTTCCGGAAGGCTATGTCCTCACCCAAATCGCCACCTTGCTATCGGAAAAGGGCCTGGGTGACAGAGAGGGGCTTCTGGCTCTGGCCAAAGATGGTGAGTTCGATTATGAATTCCTGGATTTTCAGAAACCTTCAGGGATGAAATATAAGCTGGAGGGATTCATTTTTCCGGAAACCTACTACTTCCCGGAAGGGGCCAGCAATGAGACAGTATGGAGTGTCTTTCTGGATGAGTTTGAAAAGACCATCTGGAAAGAGCTGCAGCAGGCAGCCGCATCCAAGGGCCTGAAGCCTTTGGAAATCCTGACAATGGCTTCCATTGTGGAGAAAGAGGCGGTCCTGGACCAGGAGCGGGGGAAAATTGCCGGCGTCTTCTATAACCGCCTGGGCATCGATATGAGCCTGCAGTCCTGCGCAACTGTACAATACGCCTTGAACCGTGAGAAGTTCGCTACAGTAGTCACGATCGAAGAGACCCGGCTGGAGAATCCATATAACACCTATCGTTATCCAGGCCTGCCTCCGGGACCGATCTGCAACCCGGGACTCGCTGCCATTGAAGCGGCCATGTATCCGGAAGCCAGCAACTATCTGTTTTTTGTGGCCAAGGGAGATGGAGGCCATCAGTTCAGCGTGACCTATGAGGAGCACCTGGCTGCGATAGAGAAATATCAGAAATGAAATTGAGGGATCTGCAATTGAATGCCCATAAAAAGCCTGTGGAATTACTGGCCCCAGCCGGAAATATGGAGAAACTGGAAACCGCCCTGTTATACGGGGCGGATGCCGTTTATGCAGGAGGTTCGGACTTCAGCCTGCGTTCAAAGGCCGGAAATTTTTCCCTGGAGGAGCTTCATGAAGCAAGGAAGAGGACCAGGGAACTGGGGCGCAAGCTCTATGTGACGCTTAATATCTTCGGGCACAACACGGATCTTGCAGGGATTGAAGGATACCTGAAGGAACTCCGGAAGGTGGCGCCAGATGCACTGATCATCTCTGACCCCGGCATCATCTGGCTGGCCCGTCTTCATGCCCCGGAGATTCCCATCCATTTAAGCACTCAGGCTAATGCCACAAACTGGGCGGCCTGCCGCTTCTGGAAGGAACAGGGTGTGGAACGGGTGGTCCTGGGGCGGGAGGTCTCTATGCCGGAAATCCGGGAGATCAGCGCAAGGGGACAGGTTGAACTGGAGGCCTTTGTCCATGGAGCCATGTGCATGGCCTACTCTGGAAGATGCATGCTGAGCATGGCGCTGACAGGAAGAAGTGCCAACAGCGGAAGCTGCACCCATCCCTGCCGCTGGGAATATGCAGTCGCCGAAAAGAACAGGGAAGGGGAGTATATGCCTGTTGAAGAGGATGAGCGGGGCACCTATATCTTCAATTCCAAAGATCTCTGCATCCTTCCCTGGCTGGATCGCTTTATCGACAGCGGGATTACAAGCCTGAAAATCGAAGGGCGGATGAAGAGCATCCATTATGTTGCTACAGCAACCAAGGCCTATCGGGAAGCCCTGGACCTGATTCTCTCCGGCGGGGACTTTGCCGGAGCGGTCCCCCGTCTTATGGAAGAACTTTCAGGAATTGGCGAGCGGGAATATACGACAGGCTTCTATCTGGAGGAAAGGGATTCTCAGATGCAGATGTATGCTCCCCCGGAGAAGGAGCATCTGATCCGCTTCCTTGGGAAGGTTCTGGAAGTACGGGAAGATGGGACACTGCTGGTGGAACAGCGGAATAAGTTCAGCCTGGGTGAAGAACTGGAGCTGCTGATGCCCTATGGGAAAAATCTCAGCCTCACTGTTGAAAAGCTGATCAACCAGTCGGGAGAGCCTGTGGAAAGCGCTCCCCACCCCCGGGAAGTCCTGCTGATGAACGGTGTGCCAGGTGCAGTGCCAGGAGCGCTGCTGCGAAGAAGGAGGATTGCTGATGAAGCTTAAGCCAGATTATTATGTCCCTGCCATCAGGGATATCGACTTCCAGGTCCTTAAAGACCGCGGAATACGCCTGCTTCTTCTGGATGTGGATAATACAATAGTGCCTTTCAAGGAAGCCCTGCC